>NZ_JBWQOJ010000008.1:0-97918 GCF_056591795.1 Maritimimonas sp. 2210JD6-3
AATCTCTAAAAACTTCCAACAATACCAATTCTATTACCCCCAACATTTAATCTCCAAGAAATTTTATCTTTTTTTTTGATCTTATATTTATTATTATCTTTTAAATAATTATCAATACTATCAACTATAACTACACTTAAAACCATCCCTAAGGTAACGTCGGTTAACCAATGCGCACCCGCCCATAAGCGCGACGCAGGAGATATTAACCCAACAGCATAAATGGGAGCTTTTACCCACCAACTATCAAATTGTCTCGCAATAGCATGCGAAGTTGTAAAGGATAACATAGCATGACCAGACGGAAAAGAATGATAGGCACCCTCTTTATTAAAAGGCTTAAATGTACTTCTTCCATCGCCCGTTGTAGGTCTTGCTCTACCAAAGGCATTCTTTGATATGGTCTGTATGAGACCAGCTGCCGTAGCAGAAGTAATTAACAACACCCCAGTATGTCTTAATTTTTCATTTCTGGTTAAGAGTCCTACACCATAAATACCCGCAGTAAGCATATAATTATTCTGAGGTGCTCCGTAATACCATCCGAAATCTTTAACAACTTTAGGTATATCTTTTTCTTGCTTTATAAAAAAATCAGAACTCTCCTGATCAAAACTATATAAAATAATGGTACCCAATGCCACGCCACCGAAGGTTAAAAAGTCATCTTTTTTCCAATGAAAGGGTCGAGAATACGTATGTTTTAAACCTCTAAATGCGGTCTTACCATCATATTTTAGCAATTGCCAAATGCTTTCCTTTTGCACAGAATCTTGTAGTTGTTGAGACTCAGCATTACTTATAAAAAGAAAAATAAAGAGCGATGTAATAATTTTTATGATATTCTTCATGGAGAAAATTTAAGACTTATAAACGTTTAATTGTAATCCGTCGTATGCTAACGCAACATTTTCTGGTAATTCTCTAGAAACCTGCTCGTGAAAACCTAATTTATGACTGATATGTGTTAGATAAGCTTGCTTAGGTTTAATTTCTTCTATAAATCTCAAGGCCTCTTCTAAATTTAAATGTGTTGGATGTGCTTCTAATCGCAAAGCACTTAGTATGAGTATATCTAAATCTTTTAACTTCTCTTTTTCTCGATCAGTAATCGATTTAAAATCTGTTAAATACGCTATATTATCAATTCTATAACCAAACATTAATAACCTACCATGTGTATATTCTATAGGCAGAACTGTTTTATCTCCTAAATTAAAACCTTGATTATAAACAATTTGAACATCTGCGCTCGGAGCACCTGGGTATCGATTTACCTTCGTAAATATATAATAAAATCGTTGCTGCAAATTATCAACAATACGCTCGGGTATATACAATGGCATATCACCCATTTTATGTGTAAATGCCCGTATATCATCAAGACCCGCAGTATGATCAGCATGTTCATGTGTAAAAATAATACCATTAATTTCAGCAACACTCTCACGAAGCATTTGTTGTCGAAAATCGGGACCACAATCTATAATATATCTATAATCACTCCATTCTAGCATGATAGAACTACGCAAGCGTTTATCCTTACTATCTTCAGATAAACAAACAGGATGATTGGAGCCAATAATGGGTATTCCTTGTGAAGTACCAGTTCCTAGAAACGTAATTTTCATCCAAATAATTTTATCAAAAATAACGCTAATTTTTATAATAAAATTGCTCATAGTTGCTACCTTTGTGGCAAACAAAACACAACATAGCATGTCTGTTATTTTAAAGGGAGATAAAGAGATTGAAAATATTCCTTCATTAAAACGTAAAGCATTACGTATAAATCTTAATGATAACCTTTACGGAACTTTTGCTGAGATTGGTGCTGGTCAAGAAACAGTTCGTAATTTTTTTAGAGCTGGTGGTGCATCGGGCACTATAGCAAAAGCGATGTCTGCTTATGATAAAGATTTCTCTGATGCGATCTATGGTATTGAACCAGATAAGAGGTACGTTACAGAACCGCGTTTAAAACGTATGCTCGAGCATGAAATCGAGCTTATGGAAGATCGTTTGAGTCGAGACAAACATCCTGATAAGTTATTTTTCACCTATGCTAATACGGTTGCTACGATAGATTTTGCAAAGAAATTCAAAGGACACGGTTGGGTAGGTATTAAATTTCAACTAGATCCGTTAGAAGATTATAATGAAATAATCTTGCATGTTCGTTTTAAACAAACTGATGCCAGATTTCAACAAGAAACTTTAGGTATTTTAGGTGTAAACCTTATCTATGGTGCATTTTATATGAATGACAGACCCAAAGATTTATTAAAATCATTCTATGATCATATCGATAAAGACAAGATCGAAATTGATATGATTAATTTCTCAGGCCCTCGATTTATGTATGTAGATAATCGTTTAATGAGTTTGCAGCTTGTGAAAAATGGTATGACCAATGCAGTGATGTTTGGCCCCGATGGAAATAACTTATTACCTGCACAAGAATTATATAAAAAGAATATTCTTGCTTTACGCGGAAGTTTTAGACCAGTAACAAAAGTAAACATGGACATGTATGAGAAATCATACGAAATGTTTCTACAAGAGAAAACAGTTAAAAAAGATAAAGCACGTGTAATTTTCGAAATCACTTTAGCAAATTTAAGAGCTGAAGGTGAAATAAATGAACGTGATTTCTTAGATCGTGCAGAATTATTATGCTCGTTAGGTCAGACCGTAATGATTACCAATTTTCAAGAATACTACAAGTTAGTTGAGTATTTTTCTGAGTTTACTAAAGAACGCATGGCACTAGCCATGGGTGTTTATAATTTAGTACAAATCTTCGATGAAAAATACTACCGCCATTTAAGTGGTGGTATTTTAGAAGCTTTTGGTAAGTTATTCTTCAAAGATTTAAAAGTTTACTTATACCCGCTTAAAGATCAAGATAATGGTGAGTTTATCACTAGCGAAAATTTGAAAGTACACCCTCGTATGAAAGAATTGTATAAATTCTTTAAATATAATGGTAAAATGCTAGATATCAAGGATTTCGATCCTGAAATATTAGAAATCTTCTCTAGAACAGTATTGAAAATGATCTCAGAAGGTGAAGAAGGTTGGGAAGATATGCTTCCTGAAGGTGTAGCAGATATTATAAAAGACCATCGACTCTTTGGTTTCTCAAGAAGAAGAATAGTTGGTAAGCGATAATAAATAAGGAGTTCAAAATTTGAACTCCTTTTTATTATTTAAGTATTTGTGAACTATGTTCTTTCGTTTTTACTTTTAAAATAATATCTTCAATTTTGCCTTTTTCATCGATCACAAAAGTCGTTCGATGAATACCATCAAACTCCCTGCCCATAAATTTCTTCGGACCCCAAACTTCGTAAGCATTAATGACTTCTTTATCTACATCTGCCAATAACGGAAATGGTAAATCGTGCTTATTGATCCAGTTTTGTTGTTTTTTAGCAGTATCTGCGCTAACACCAAGTAATTCATAACCTTGCGCTTGAAATCGTTCATAATTATCGCGTAAATCACAAGCTTCTTTTGTACAACCTTCTGTATTTGCTTTTGGGTAAAAAAACAAAACTAGTTTTTTACCTCTATAATCATTTAATTTTCTAATTATTCCCGAATTATCTGCTACGGCAAAATCAGGGGCTTGCTCTCCTATTTGTAGTGTTGTCATTATTTGTATTTTTATGAGCTAAAGTTACACAAATGACCAAAAAAGAACGCATAGATTTTGTAATAAAAACGTTAACAAATTTATATCCAGATCCGCCAATCCCATTAGCACATAAAGATCCATATACATTACTTATTGCAGTATTAATGTCTGCACAAAGTACAGATGCAAGAGTAAATACGATCACTCCACTCCTATTCGCAAAAGCTGATAATCCTTATGATATGATTAAACTCTCTGTAGATGAAATTAGAGAAATTATCAAACCCGTAGGGTTATCGCCCATGAAATCGAAAGGTATTTATGGTTTATCTAAAATTCTCATAGAAAAATATGACGGTAAAGTACCTAAAGATATAGAAGCTCTAGAAAGTTTACCCGCTGTTGGGCATAAGACAGCATCTGTTGTAATGAGTCAAGCTTTTGGTGTACCATCTTTTCCTGTAGATACTCATATTCATCGTTTGATGTATCGTTGGAATTTAAGTAATGGAAAAAATGTAGTACAGACAGAAAAGGATGCAAAAAGATTGTTTCCGAAAGAAACTTGGAATAATTTGCACTTACAAATAATATATTACGGTAGAGAATATTCGCCCGCAAGAGGTTGGAATTTAGAAAATGATATCATAACAAAAACTATAGGAAGGAAAAGTGTAATTCAAGATTATTATAAAACTAAAAAAGGCTCTTAACATTGTTAAGAGCCTTTTCTAACTAATTCAAATGAAACATAATAGGTCTTTCTTTTTTGCTTCTATCTACTTTAAATGATTTAGAGTAGTTTAATAAAAATGAAACAGTTTCTTTTTTTGGTTTGAGTTGCTTATTTAGCAACTTCTCAGAGTAAAGTTTTTCCATAAAAATAATTATTATTTTAGGGGTTATATTACAATATAACGCGAAAAACTTTACTATATTGTTAATTCGTTAAAATTATTTTATTTTTTTCGATTACCTTTCTTAAGTTAATTAATGCATAGCGCATTCTTCCTAAAGCAGTATTAATACTAACACCAGTTTGTTCAGAGATTTCTTTAAAACTCATATCTCTATAGATACGCATCATTAATACTTCTTTTTGATCTTCTGGTAGCTCTTCTACTAAACTACGAACATCAGCATGAATTTGATCTTTCACCATACGCTTTTCAGCATTTAATGAATTATCACTTAATACAGAAAAAATATCAAACTCTTCAGTATTTTTAAACGAAGGCATTCTGTTGTCTTTTCTAAAGTGGTCAATTACTAAGTTATGCGAGATACGCATTACCCATGGTAAGAACTTACCCTCTTCGTTATAACTACCACGTTTTAAGGTGTTTATAACTTTAATAAAAGCATCTTGAAAGATATCTTCTGCAATATCTCTATCTAATACTTTCGAATAAATAAAACTGTAAATCTTTTGCTTGTGGCGATTGATAAGTACTTCTAACGATCTCTCGTTACCATTAATGTAATTGCTGACTAAAACGCTGTCGTCTAATTGATAATTTTGCATAATTCCCTTTTTTTATTTTCGGAGCTATGAGACTCCTAGTTAAATTTTGATAAAAAAGTAGAACTATACTATAAGCGTTAAAATTTTTAAAGTAAGGGGGAGACAAGCTCCTTTTTTATTTTTTGATCTTTTGAGATCGTGGCAAATATAATAACAAACTTTTGATATAAACAAGTTTTTTGTAAAAAAAATTTAAAATAAGTTAAGTTTTTTCTTAGAAATTAAGTGAGTATATTTGCGTTTCATCATATTTTATAAGGCTTACGTGAAGATAGATACATTAGACCCAAAAGAGTATATTATCATAAAAGGAGCAGCTTTACACAACTTAAAAAACGTAAATGTTGCTATACCAAGAAATAAATTGGTTGTTATTACGGGGCTATCGGGCTCTGGAAAATCAAGCTTGGCATTCGATACTTTATATGCTGAAGGGCAGCGTAGGTATGTAGAAAGCTTATCTTCTTATGCAAGACAATTTTTAGGAAAACTTAATAAACCTAAGGTAGAATATATTAAAGGTATTGCTCCTGCAGTGGCTATAGAACAAAAAGTGAATAGTACCAACCCGAGGTCAACCGTTGGTACTACCACCGAAATCTATGATTATCTTAAATTGCTATACGCTAGAATTGGTAAAACATATTCTCCAATATCAGGTAATATCGTAAAGAAGCATACGGTTTCAGATGTTATTGACCATATAAAACAATGTGCCATTGATAGTAAACTGCTACTACTCGCTCCTATTATATTAGATAATGGAAGAAAACTCAATAAAGTTTTAGAATTATTAGAACAACAAGGGTATTCTAGACTAAAAGTTAATGATGATGTTATACGAATTAATGAATATATACCTAAAAAGAAAGATACATTGTATCTTGTAGTAGATAGAATTGTAGTAAAAAATGATGAGGATTTTTTAAATAGAATTGCAGATTCTATTCAAACTGCTTTTTTTGAAGGTAAAGGCGAGTGTATTATTGAAAATCTCGCAGATAACTCACAAAGACATTATAATAATCGATTTGAGTTAGATGGTATGCAGTTCTTAGAACCAAACACGCATCTATTTAGTTTTAATAATCCTTATGGGGCGTGTTCTAAATGTGAAGGTTATGGTAATGTAATTGGTATTGATCATGATCTTGTAATACCAAACACCTCCTTATCTATATTTGAAAATGCCATTGCTCCTTGGAAAACAGATTCTTTTTCAGAATATAAAAATGCATTAATTGATAATGCATATAAATTCGATTTTCCGATACATAAACCTTATTTTGAGCTGTCTGATGAACAAAAAGAACTCTTATGGACAGGTAATGAATATTTTCATGGTTTACATGTTTTTTTCAAACATTTAGAAGAAAAAACCTACAAAATTCAATATCGTGTAATGTTATCGCGTTATCGCGGAAAAACAAAATGTACCATTTGTAATGGCAAACGATTGCGAGAAGAAGCTGATTATGTAAAAGTAGGCGATAAAACAATCACAGAGCTTATAACTTTACCTATAGATGAAGTGATTTCACATTTTGCCGCTTTGAAAATTTCAGAAAATGATCAGAAAATCGCAAAACGATTGTTAAAAGAAATTACTAGCAGACTACAATTCTTATCGGATGTTGGACTGAGTTATTTAAACTTAAATAGAGCTTCAAATACGTTGTCTGGCGGCGAAAGTCAGCGAATTAATCTAGCTACTTCTTTAGGAAGTAGTCTTGTAGGATCTATGTATATTCTTGATGAACCAAGTATCGGACTCCATTCTAGAGACACTGAAAGATTGATAACAGTATTAAAAGGATTACGTGATTTAGGTAACACAGTGGTAGTGGTCGAACATGATGAAGATATTATGAAAGCGGCTGATCATATCATCGACATTGGTCCCGAAGCTGGAACATTTGGCGGTGAACTTGTTGCAGAAGGAAATTTTCAAAAAATACTTGCGCAGGATACGCTTACGGCCAAGTATCTTAACAATAAATTACGTATTGAAATTCCTAAAAAGCGAAAAATACTAAAGAAATTTATTACCGTAAAAGGAGCTCGCGAACATAATTTAAAGAATATAGATGTAAAATTCCCACTAAATACATTAACCGTTGTTACTGGAGTTTCAGGTAGTGGCAAAAGTACTTTGATACGAAATATTCTATATCCAGCACTCCAGAAAAAACTGTTTAATTACGGTGATAGACCAGGAGAATTTTCTGGTATAGAAGGCGATTTTAACGCTATAAGCAATATTGAATTTGTAGATCAGAATCCTATTGGTAGGTCAAGCAGATCTAATCCTGTTACCTATATAAAAGCATATGATGATATCAGGGCATTGCTAACCAAGCAAAAGTTGGCAAAGTTAAGAGGATATAAAGCGAAACACTTTTCTTTTAATGTAGATGGTGGTCGTTGTGAAACCTGCAAGGGTGATGGTAATGTAACTATAAGTATGCAGTTTATGGCTGACGTACATTTGATATGTGAAACTTGTAATGGCAGCCGTTTTAAAAAAGAAATTTTAGAAGTCAAATTTGAGCAAAAAACTATTCATGATATTCTAAATCTTACTATAGATGACGCTATTGCTTTTTTTCAAGAGCATAATCAAAAAAAGATTGTTAATAAATTAAAACCGCTTCAAGATGTTGGCTTAGGCTATGTACAATTAGGGCAATCTTCCTCTACTTTATCAGGAGGTGAAGCACAACGCATTAAATTGGCTTCTTTTTTAGTGAAAGGTACCAGTAAAGATAAAACACTATTTATTTTTGATGAACCAACCACGGGATTGCATTTTCATGATATTAAAAAACTATTAGCTTCTTTTGATGCGCTTTTAGAAATTGGGCACTCAATTATTGTAATTGAGCATAATATTGATTTAATAAAGTGCGCTGATTACATCATTGATTTAGGTAAAGAAGGTGGTAAAAATGGTGGTGCTTTACTCTTTGAAGGTACTCCTGAAGAAATGATACAATCTAAAAATTCTTATACAGCTAAGTATTTAAAAGAAAAAATGATTTAAAAAAAGCGGAAAAAACATTTTCCGCTTTTTTACATTTATTATTAAAACTTATAGACCAGACCTAAGCCAAAATTACTGAGGTTCAAATTAACCCTAAAATTATCAATAGACTGTGAATTTGGTCCATCATTGTTAATTGAAGTGTATGAAAATAGACCTAAATTTGCTTCTAATGCAAAAGCTTCAGAGATAAAATAGGTTAAACCTGGCCCAAAAGAGGTATTAAACCCATCAGCTTTTAAATCGTTGGCGCTAGTAGTTCGTTCTGTTTTATTGGATAAATAGCTTAATCCAAGCTCTGTGAAAAATGAAAACCTTTCTTCTGGCGAAAAGTAATACCTACCAAATGCACCTATATTGTATGAAGTAACTTTTGTCTCGTTAATAGGTAAACCATCAGATCCTATAAAATCATCATTTTTCCCTGTGATATATCGAGCTAACGGTCCTATAGCTATATTATCTGACACGAAAAAACCAAGTTGTGGTGATATTGAAAATGAGCTAGATTTAATAGGACCTTGCGAAGAAGAATTGAAACCCAAGCTTCCTGAGATAAATATATCTCCTTGAGAATATCCATAAACCTTATCATCTTCTTGCAATGTGTTTTGAGCAGAGATATACAAAAATGTGAATCCAATTAATAAAAACGTTAGAAGTATTTTTTTCATTTAATATAATTTAAAAATTAAGAACAGCAAATAAACCATTTTTTATTATAAACACATAAAAAAACCGAAGCTGTACTTCGGTTTTTGTCTATATAAAATTAAGATATGTCTATTTTTCTTTTTTAGGCTCTTTTCCTTGCTTTGCTGCCTCAAGATTATCTTTTGCCAACTTGAATTCAGGTTCTAACGAAAGAGCTTGTTGAAAACTTGCCTTTGCACCTGCCATATCGTCCATATTATATTGAATTAATCCTTTTAGATTAGCAATTGCAGACTTGAGTGAAACTTGTTGATTCGTTTGTTTATTAATAGGTGTCGTAATTTTAATCTTACCTTCATCTTTTAAAGATTGTGCCTTATTAATAGCATTCAACGCTTCTTTATCTTTTTTTAGAGCATAATAAATATTAGCGAGTTTATAAGCATGATAATTATTATTAGATTTAGCAACTAATCTTGCATACGATTGTGCTGCTTTGTCTAACGCTCCTAAATTTTCTAAAGAAACAGCCTGCATTTCTATGATGTCTTGTTTATTACCATCTTTACTCAATATATCTGTACAAACCATAAAGCAAGAAGAATACTTTCTTCCACCAAAATACAAATACGCTAAACTATCTTTATATGTACTATTCGTACCTTCTTTAGCTATAATTCTATAAAGGCTATTGGTTGCTATTGCATCATCTCCATAAGCTAATGCTTGGCGCATAATCTGTTTTTCTAAAGTAGTGTCGCTTGCCTCTTGCGCTATAATGGTTGTAACAGTTAACAATAAGGTAACTGCGAAAATATAATTCTTCATAAAATCTAATTATTAAAAATGCACGCAAATT
Source organism: Maritimimonas sp. 2210JD6-3 (assembly GCF_056591795.1). Lineage (NCBI taxonomy): Bacteria > Pseudomonadati > Bacteroidota > Flavobacteriia > Flavobacteriales > Flavobacteriaceae > Maritimimonas > Maritimimonas sp. 2210JD6-3. The sequence goes on from NZ_JBWQOJ010000008.1 coordinate 9,725, forward strand.
TATTTAAATTATTGAAACTAAAAACTTAAAGTTTTTATAAATAAAAAATCGCCCTATTAAATAGAGCGATTATAAAGTAACTTAAAGTTTACTAGTCATTGTCATCTTCCTTCTTATCTTTTTTAGATTCTTTATTCCAAACCTTAATTTTATCTTCTTCTGTAACCCCAGATAAAACTTCAACATGAATCCCATCAGAAACTCCTAATTCAACATCTTTTCTTTCAAACTCACCATCACCTTTATCAACCTCAACGTAAGGCTTTTTAGTTTCTTTGTCATACTGTAATAAAGCTTCTCTTATAGAGAATACGCTATCTCTTTTTTCAATTACAATAGAAGCATTTCCACTATAATTTGCTCTTACATTTCTATCTTTATTTTTCTCTAAATCAGCTTCAATCTTGAATTGAATTGCACCATTCTCTTCTTTTCCTTTTGGAGCAATAAAATTTAACTTTGCAAAGAAATTTTCACCTTCAATTGCACCAACAGTGATGTCTAAATCCATCCCAATCTTAAGTTTATCTACTTCAGCCTCATCTACTTGACCTTCAAAAATCATTTTATTCATATCGGCTATAGATGCAATGGTAGTACCAGCATTAAAGTTATTACTTTGTATAACCTGGTCTCCCTCTTCCACAGGAATTTCTAATATTGTTCCAGAAACAGTAGCTCTGACATTTGTGTTTGCACCTCCACCTCCAGCAGAACCGCTTCTAATAATTTGATAATCATTTTGAGCGTTTTGTAAATCTTGTTTAGCTTGATTATAGGTTAATTCCACTGCTTCAAATTCTGTTCTAGATATAACTCCTTTATCAAATAGTGCTTTGTTTCGATCATAAGCTATTTTAGCATTATTTAATTGAATCTGTATACTGTTTACTCTACCTCTAGCACTGGCTAAAGATTGCTCATTAGGAACCACCCTTACTTTGGCAATCAAATCGCCTTTTTTAACTTGAGCACCTTCTTCTAAGTAAAGTTTACTTATAATACCAGAAATTTGAGGCTTTATTTCAACCTCCTCTTTAGGAAGAATTTTACCAGTAGCAACTACTTTATTAATAATGTTATTTTTCGTTAATTGCTCCGTTTTGTAAGTTTTCTTAGGTTTTTTATTGGCATTATAGGTTTTACCAATGGCAATTAAAACCGCTATTAATAATACAGCTAAACCTCCTAATAATATTTTTTTTTTCATTTTTTATTCTTTAATTTATTCTTCTCTTAGTGCTTCAATTGGTCTCATTTTTACAGCTTTTCTTGCTGGTATTAATCCCACTAATAAGCTTAAAAGTAACATTAATACAAATGATACTATTACTTGTGTAAAACTTACCGATGGATTGATGAACGGAAAATCTGCTCCATCACCGTATTTTGAATTTAAATAACTAAGGCCAGCAACAGACAAAACAAATCCCAATAGGCCAGAAAATATTGTTAATACTGTAGCTTCCATTATAATTTGTCTCTTAATCATTTTTGGCGTTGCACCTATAGCTCGCCGAATGCCAATTTCTTTTGTGCGCTCTTTAACAGTAATAAGTAGTATATTACTTATCGCAATTACTCCTGCAAGCAAAGTAAATATTCCAATAAAGAAAGAAAAACCTTGTAAGACCATTGTAAAAGCATTTATTCCAGTAAAAATTTGAGATAAATCAAACGAACCAATAGCTCTAGCATCTTCCGGATGAATACTATATTTTTGTTTTAGGAGTTTTTTTATCTTACTTAAAGCAACAGCAGCGCTATATTGCTTTTTAACAGTAATAGCAAACCAACCTACTCTATTACCACTATTAAATGCCTTTTGGTATGTAGTAAAAGGAATATGCACTGTATTTTGACCATCAAAATTTACATTCTTATTTTTGCTATACATTCCTACCACTTGAAAATAAACTCCATTAATTTCTATATAACTACTAATAGGATCTTCTCCTTTTTTATATAATAACTTATAAACATCATCTCCAATTACACATACTTTTCGGCTTTTATCAATATCATCTTGATTTAAAAACCTTCCCTCAACTAAATTCTTTTTGGCGAAATCATCAATTGATGGATAATCTCCATATACTGTTGAGCCACTAGTCTGCCCATTTCTATTTACAGAAACACTTCCTCTAAAATCTCCCAGCTGAATTCGTGGTGATATGGATTCTATTTCATTTACTCCTTCTTTTAACAATGTAACATCATCAAATGTATAACTTATACGTCTTCCCCTTTCAAAACCTTTATATGGCTTACCTGTACTCTGTCCCCAGACAAACAAACTATTCGTAGCTGTTCCAGTAAATAATTTGTCAAATCCATTTTTCATACCATTTGTTGTTCCTAACAACATAATTAAAATAATAACGGCAAATAAAACTCCAAGGGTCGTTAAAATTGTTCTTGTAATATTCTTAGTTAGTGTACTAAAAACTTCTGCCCATAAATCTCTATCGAATAATTTCATTTTACTTATTTAATCTGCATTTAAGGCGACAATTGGTCTAACGCGTGCTGCTTTTATTGCCGGAATTAACCCAGCAAAAATTCCTGAAACTATTAATATTATAGTTGCTGTAATAATAGTTGACAATTCTACAGAAGGATCCGCAAAAGCTGGCGTTTTAATATTTGGTCCAACAAGACCTATTAACCCCATGGCAAACAACATACCTCCGAAACCGGAAATCGCTGTAATGAAAACTGATTCTAATAATACTAAATTAATTATCTGTTTAGGTTGCGCTCCTAATGATTTTCTTATTCCTATTTCTTTTGTTCTTTCTTTTATTATAAAAACCAATATATTACCAATACCAATAATTCCTGCTAACAAAATTAATAAACCAACCCCAATACTAACATAATTCAACATATTGGTAAAGTTTGTAATATCCGAAAAACCTTCTGCATTATTATTCATGAAAATTGCACCTTGATCATCTGGATGTATTCTATGCTTTCTCTTTAGAACAACTTCAAGGGTTTCTGAAAAATTAATAGCTTCGGCAAAACTATATTTAGGATTATAAGTAATTAGTATCTGACTTATTTCATCAGTATTACCATATAATCTTTGCATTGTAGTAACTGGTACGTAAATAAAGCGCTCTTCTCTATCGTTTCCTTCATCGGTAAAAACTCCTATAATTTTAAACGTGGAATTATTCATGATCAAAGTTTTTCCTAAAGGATCTTCTTCTCCAAATAGATCTTCTTTAACTTTTCTACCAATCACTACAACTTTTAGTTTACTATCAATATCGTTATCATTTAAGAACCTCCCCGATTGAATAATTGTCTTTTCAATATATTGATGAGATGGAGAAACAGCTCTAACTGAATATGAACCAGTCTCTTTTTTGTATTTAGCGGTAACTCCTTTTCTAAAGCGAGGTGTAATATATTCAACTTCATCTTTGAAATTACCTTTTATATATTCAATATCTTTATTTGTGAATTTTATTCTTCGATTGGCTTCAAAGCCATCATAAGGCATTGTAGTTGTTGATGGAAAAATAAAAATTGAATTAGTTGCATCATCATTAAATTGAGATATAAAACCATTTTTCATACCATTAACAGAAGCTAATAATAGTACCAAAATAAAAATACCCCAAGCAACTGAAAAGCCTGTTAAGAATGTTCTTAGTTTATTTTTTTTAATACTATGGAATATTTCAGTCCAAACGTCTCTGTCAAACATGGCTTAGACTTTTTGAGCTTTTTTTACCTTTTCATCACTTATAATAACACCATCTTTTAACCTTACAATTCTATCAGTTTGTTCTGCAATATCTTCTTCGTGGGTAATTACAAAAACAGTCATGCCCTCATCATTAATCTCTTTTAAAAGCTCCATAACCGAGTCAGAGGTTGTTGAATCTAAGGCTCCTGTAGGTTCATCAGCCAATACAACTTTTGGTTGTGTTACTAGCGCTCTTGCTATAGCCACACGTTGTTTTTGACCACCAGAAAGCTCACTTGGTAAATGATTCGCCCATTCTTTAAGACCTACTTTTTCTAGATAATCTAAAGCAATTTTTTGACGTTCTTTTCTGCTTACACCCTTATAGTATAAAGGCATTGCCACATTTTCGAGTGCCGTTTTATAACTAATTAAGTTAAACGACTGAAAAACAAAGCCTAAGAATTTGTTACGAAGCACTGCTGCTTTTTTTTCATTTAACTTTTCAATGAGTTCACCATTTAAGAAGTATTCGCCTTCGTCATGTACATCCAACAAACCCACAATATTTAAAAGTGTTGATTTGCCAGAACCCGAAGAGCCCATAATCGAGACAAATTCTCCTTCATTAATAGTTAAGTTTAATCCTTTGAGAACATGAAGTGATTCCTTACCCATGGGGTAGGATTTGTGAAGATTTTTAATTTCAATCATTCGGTTAATTAATTTTAAACTAAAATACTAATAGCTATTTTTCACCACTCATAATTATATGTTAAAAGAAAACTAGATTTTTATTCTATTATATTTACTTCTAACTTTGTATTTATGATTGATTACAAAGATAAGTCTATTATTCTTTTTGATGGTATTTGCAACCTCTGTAATTCGTCAATTCAATTTATCATAAAAAGAGATAAACAGCATCATTTTTTATTTACTTCTTTACAATCTGACGCTGGTCAAGAAATTTTGTTACACAATAATCTAGAAAATTTAGATTTTAAAACTATTTTGTTACTGGAAGAAGGGAAAATTTATGAAAAATCTACTGCAATCTTAAGAATTAGCAAAAAACTAAGTGGCTTGTATCCTTTACTTTATGGATTTATAATTATCCCAAAGTTTATAAGGAATGGGGTGTACAATTTTATTTCTAGAAATAGATATCGTTGGTTTGGAAAACAAGAAAGTTGTATGATACCTACAAAAGAACTTAAAGTTCGATTTTTAGAATAAAAAAAGCCTGAATCATAAAGATATGATTCAGACTTTTCTATGAATAGCCTTCAGAAACTTATATTATTCTTTTATAAAGAGTAGTATGTATTCCGTTAGTTTCATTTTGATATATCTATCAAGAAGGCTATTCAACATAAGTAACGCATTTAATTCACTTATATTCCAGCGACATAATAATCTTTTATTCGTAGCGGCACATTTACTCTTGTTGTACCCCATCCTAATACCATTGAAATATTAGCTTCATTTTGTTTAAATACTATAGAGAACGATTGCAGTTTTTCTGCAGTATCTACTGGCACTTTTATTCTCGCAACATCTGCTGTACTATCATATTGAAAAGCTCCCCAAACATCTGTTTTAGAATTTAATATTACCTCCCATTCTTGTGCTCCTGGAATTGTTAACAGTGTATAAGTTCCTGCTTTTACAATGACGTCTCCAAAAACGGTGTCTTGATATAGTTTTATCTCAGTTGCCTCATTAGCTCCTGTTCTCCATAAATCTCCAAAAGGAACTTTACCTCCAAAAACTTGCTCATTTTCTTTCACACTAGGCCTACCATATACAACTTTTACTAATGGCGGCATTGTTTTAGAAGCTCTCAGATATGCTATATCGTGAGGTGCTTTATCTAAATTTTTAAACCCTTGAGCATTAGACGTTAATGTAAATAACAGTATAGCGTATATTGTAATTATTATTTTAATATAGATTGACTTCTTCATTTTTGTACGTATTAAATTGTTATTAAATACTTTCATAGCTTTTTTGGTTTTAGTTAGTCGTTTGAGTTCATAGCAATTGAATTGCTATTCTCAACTACGTTACGTAATTTCCTTGATGCCGACACCGTAATCTTTGAAGTGATTACAAAATTGGAAGTATATAATCTAATATCGTACGTGCCTGCTGTCAATTTTGTTTTATCGATCTTGCATGCCTTACCTTTATTGTTTGCCGAAAAAATTGGCTCACTTGTTTTTGGGTCAAGAATTTGATATTTATAAAAATTACTTACCGATTCTAATTTCATATTATCTTCTCGTGTGTCGTCGATAATAGTCATTGCAACTGAACCGTCTGGCCCTGTGGTTACATATTTTAATCGTTGTGATGTATTATTACTTTGTGCATATATTGCTGTTGTTACTAAAACTAATACGAATGTTAAAACTACTTTCTTCATGACTTTATATTTTAAATGTTTTTGACTTTTATTTTAATTATTTTATTGCATCTAATTCTTAAAAGGGAAGAAAGGAGGTTTACAGTCTATTTTAATAATATTCTTTTTTAACTGTAATTAATCGTTTGAGTTCATTGCAATTGAATTGCTGTTCTCGACTACATTGCGTAATTTTCTTGATGCCGATACTGTGATCTTTGAAGTGATTACAAAATTTGAGGTATATAATCTAATATCATATGTACCCGCTGCTAATTTTGTTTTATCGATCTCACAAGCTTTACCTCTATTTTTTGCCGAATAAACAGGCTCGCTTGTCTTTGGATCTAAAATTTGGTACTTGTAAAAATTATTAACCGATTCTAGTTTCATATTATCTTCTCGTGTATCGTCGATAATAGTCATTGCTACTGAACCGTCTGGCCCTGTGGTTACATATTTTAATCGTTGTGGTGTATTATTACTTTGTGCATATATTGCTGTTGCTACTAAAACTAATACGAATGTTAAAATTACTTTCTTCATGACTTTATATTTTAAATGTTTTTGACTTTTATTTTTAATTATTCTTTGCATCTAATTCTTAAAAGGGAAGAAAGGATTTACCATCTAATTAATTTCGTTATTTTTGTGTATTTCGCTGGAATTCAACTATTTATTTTTGTATTTCATTTTAAATTTGGATGTACTTTCTCTATGTCGCTTTTTTTATTGAAAAAAGCACATCTAATAAAGGTCGATAAACTTCGCGCTGTGTTTACTAATTGTATTGGGTGATCTAAAAAACAAAGACAATACTATTCTAAGGTATAACTTTAATCAAGCATATATATGCTGTAATACTATAGTTATACTAATGTTCAAACTAATGAACGGTCAATAAATTTTTTAGATATATTAAGAGTCTATATATAAACTCTATCCAATGTAAAGTGTATTTTTAATCTTCATAGGCAAACAATTTTCTAAATTAACTTTTTCTTTTCTTTTTTTAAAATTTGGAATCTTTTAACACTTTACTTTTTTGGAATACTATTATGTCTTTGTAAAGTATAAAAAGAATAATAACGAAATACATTGCTAAAGTATGTATATACCACATATCAGTCAATAGAGCAATTGGGGATTTTTAAAATTCATGGTTTTCCATGAGTTTTCAGAAGTTTAAATTTTTTAGATCAAAAATGAAAGTAGAATCCAATTTTATTAAAAAAATAAAGAGATACATTAAAGTTGCTATAAAACATCAATAACTATCTCTCTCACCTTTCTAAGGCAGTAAAACATTTCTTAAAATTAAAAGAGAGAAGATGGTTTGTAGTTGGGTGAACTAATTTGGGTACTCTTCTCTCTTTTTATTACATTAAAAAAATGTTTAGCGTAATCTTTAATAAAACTTAGGTCAAAATTAGGATGAAATTAGGATGTTGTGAATAAAATTCGATAAAAGGTTATTTAATGTAGATAGAATGCAATTTGGCTCAGATAAACAAATAGATTATTAAGTATATAAGTACGATGTAATAACAACTAAAAACGATAAGGAGGTAAAAATGATTAATTTTAAATTAATGCATTTACCTCCTTTCTCCCCTTTACTCTAATTTTTTTATGGAGTGAAATCTCCAATAACACTTTAGTTTAGTTCAATACTCTTCTTGTTTATTATTTATAGTACAAATGTACATCAACACTAAAGGTTTAAAAGTAAATATTCGATTAGTGTAGTAGCAACTATCGATGAATGGAAAATTTAAGTCGATTAGTACGAAATGTGGTAACCGTGATTATAGCAAGTTTAATCTTTTCATCAATTCGGGGCGACTTGATCTGCTTACTGGTATTACATCTTTCTTTATAAGCACACTATTATTTTCTATATCAATAATCTTATTAATATTAATAATATACGATCTATGCACTTTTAAAAATACAGTGTTTGGTAATTTTTCTTCCACTTTTTTTAAAGTGCTATGTACTATATAATTTTTTTCTTCTGTTTTTATGTGCACATAATCACCCTTGGCAGCGACAAGATATATACTTGGTATGTCTATTTTTATTAAACGTCTATCTATATTTACATACAAATCATTTTCGGTAATATCGTCTTTCTGCTTTTTCCCCTGTTCTCCCTCAAGGGTATTGTTATAATTCTGAGATTGACTCTCAACTTTTTTAATAGCTTTTTTTAGCCTATCTAACGTTAACGGTTTTACCAAATAATCAACAATACAGTCATACTCGAAAGCCTGAATAGCAAAGTTCTTGTCTGATGTAGTTAAAATAATTTTAGGTGGATCTTTAATTGTTTGTATAAAATCAAAACCGGTAAAATCGGGCATAAGCACATCTAAGAAAATAAAATCTATAGTGTCGTTTGTATTTAAATACTTGATTGCCTGAATGGCATTTGAAAATTCTTCGAGCACATTAATTTCTTGTATATCAGAACACAATTTTCTGAGTATCATTCTAGAAGTAGCCTCATCATCGATGATAATACAATTCATAACAATTATTAAAGTTTATCAATAAAACTAGAAACGTTTTCTAATATTAATTCGAAGGGTTTTTGCAAGCTAATATCTTGGTTTTTTAATCCTTCTTCATAGTGTGTAGTGGTTTCATAGCCTTTACTGAGCCCTAAAATACTAATTTTATGTTTAATCTTATGTACATTTTCTGCTGCTAACCTAAATTTTTTGTGTTTTAAGTTGTTTTTATACATTAGGACCTCTTCTGGAAACTCTTCTTTAATCACCTTAATTAGCTTGTTTTTAAACTCAAGATCTCCTTCTGAAATTGCATCAATATATGTTAAATTTGGAGACTCCATATTATTTTTTAATAGTAAAGAAAAATGTTGTTCCAACGTTTAATTCAGACTCGAGCCAGATTTTACCACCATAAAATTGCACTACTTTTTTTATAATAGAAAGACCAATACCCGTAGAGTTATCGTTACTATCTAACTTTTGAAAGGTATCAAATATTTTATCATGATACTTTTTATCTATACCTTTCCCATTATCAGAAATCATAAATTTCCAATAATCATTAAGATCTTTACTGCTAATAGTTACTTTCCCTTTTTTCTTATCATTATATTTTATAGCATTATCTATTAAGTTTTGAAATAGTTGTTGCATTCTAAAGCGATCTCCTTTCACTATAGGTAACGATTCAATTATAATTTCTATATCTTCTGGGACATACACTACCCTAAGAATATCGTTTATCAAGTTATTAAGGTTAATATCATAAAATTCTGCTTTTATCTCTCCTATGGTTGAATAATCTAAAATTCCATTAATAAGTGCATCCATTTTTTCAACATTATTCTTGATCAATTCTAATGTGTTTTCTCCTTTAGAATCAAATTTTTCTACATAATCTTCTTTTAACCAAGATGTTAAAGTGCTAATATTTCGTAATGGTGATTTTAAATCGTGAGACACCATATGAGCATAATCATTAAGCTCATGGTTTTTTTGGGCAAGATTTTTAACCAACTCTTCACGTTGTTTATTCATCTCAACAATTTCTCTAGTTTGACGATCTAAAAAGTTAACAAGCTCATTCGTATCTAACTCTTTATCGCTATCTGTCTCTAGACTCTTATTATCAGTATTTAGAGAACCAATTACTTTTTTTAGTCTATTTATTACTTCTTTTAATGTTAGTGACTCTTGCTTTAGAAGATTATTTGCTTCAAACAATTCTTGTGAACTTATTGTCATAGCTCTCTGAATCATAGACGATTGATCTTCAAAATTTTTATAAGACCTATCGATGGCATCTAAAAAAGGTTTTAGATTTTCTGATTCTCTAAGTTCGGTAGGTAAATATTTTCTAATCTGCCTTATAAGTAATGGATCCATTATTCGCTCAACAAAGTTATAGCCATTGTTTGATTATGAAGTTGACATGAAACTTCTTCTGAAAATGGGGAAATTTCACCATAAGAATAAAAGCCGCAAACCGTTGCATTACTACCTACTATTTCACTAATTTCTTCTACTTCTTCTTCTACTCTTTGATCCATCACTAATTTTCTTCCAACACAACTAACAAGTAGTGCCAATTCTGGTTCATCAACTCGTTCTATTAAAGCATATTTAGCAGCTCGTTCTGAAGCTTCGGCTATATTATCAACACTCGTCATCATAAGTTGTACTATAGAATTTTCTGGGATATTTCCAGCTAATATCATTGCATTGTCTTCTTCATTAATATTTAATATCGTTCGAACAAAAGATTTTTTTTCGTTTACAACTTTTACGTTTAATGGATACAACAAAGCTGAACCTGGTAAATCTTTAGCTTTATCACCTAAATATTGTTTATATAAATCTAATGCAGGTTTTCCATCTAACTCATACAGAATATTTTTATCTGATTTGGTGACAATTCTTTCGGGGCCAAAAGGAATCCAACCACCATCAACAGCTGCTGTAACTTCAAGAGATTCACCGTAAAAACCGATAGCTATGATTTCTCCTTGCTTTGGATTTTCATTATATGCCGCCAAAGTTCTTTCAAATCTTGCGTCATCACCACATAATCCTCCCGTAACTAATACATTCTTATTTTTAGCAGAATTAATACCAGCGACTAATTCACTACCGTTTACGAAACTACCTTCAGATAAAATCAATACATATTTTAAGTTCTCTTGAGTAAGCTTTTTCATAAGATTCACACCCGACTCAAAGCTATTTTTACCACAAGACGATATGTTACATCGCACAATTGAATAAGAGCTTTTCTCTAATTGAATTGCAGTAATGGTAATACTTTTATCAGTTACATCGGTAGAAGAAATATCACCACTTGTAGATGCAAAGACGATATCTCCTTTAGGAAATAACTGTCGTATTTCTTGATACATATATTCATCTTCTAACATCAATCTGTTGCCAAACACCAAAACTAATGGGTTTTCTAAACGAATATTATTTGTAAGGTACTCCCATTCAGCATCTCTTAATTTTCTTAATTGAACGGTTTTCATTATAAATCTTTTTTTAACGTGAAATAAAATTTAGAGCCTATATTTAGTTCAGACTGAACCCAAATATTACCCTGGTATAAAGTGATTATTTTTTTAACAATCGATAATCCGATACCTGTAGAATCGTTATTAAGGCTACCATCAACAGATTGAAAAATTTCAAATATTTTTTCATGATACTCTTTCGCTATTCCAACGCCGTTATCAGAAATACAAAACTCATGAAATTCTCCTAGATCATTATATTCTATTTCTACATGTCCTTTTTCTTTATCTATATAAAAAACTGCATTATTTATTAAATTTTGAAATACCTGCTGTATCTTAGTTTTATTAGCGAAAATTTTTGGCAGCTTATTTTTTATCTCAATCTTTACATGAGCAGGGATATAGATAATCTTCTTAATATCTTTTACCAAATTATTAAGGTCAATTTTCTCAGAAGGCTCACTCATATCACTTGCACTTGAATAACTTAGTATCCCCTCAATAAGCGAGTCCATCATTTCAATCTTATTTTCAATATGATCAAAATTTTTCATTCCCTTATCATCAATTAATGAATGATAATCTTCTCTTATAAAAGCTATCAAAGCAGAAACACTGCGCAAAGGCGATTTTAAATCATGGGAAACTACATGAGCGTATTCTTGCAACTCATCATTACTTCTTTGTAATTGTTTGAGTAAATCTTCTTTTTGAATTTCAAGAGTTTTTAAATCAGTTATATCTAAATGTGCACCGATAGTACCAATAACCTTATTGTTCTCATCATAATTTGGCGCACCGCTTATGAGCCAATACCGAGTGTATCCTTCTTTGTTTTCGACTTCTACTTCATAAGAATACGAAACTCCTTTCTTTCGGTTCTCTATGGCTTCTCTTACAGCTTTTTGACTTTCGCCTTTAATAAAAAGTTCATTCCCTTTCTTACCTAAAAGCTCACTTTTCGTATATCCACTAATTTTTAGGAAGCTTTGGTTAGCAAATAAAATGATACCATTTACATCTGTTTCAATAATCCCTAAATTCATATTCTCTAGAATATTACTATACTTACGTCGCTCTTTTTCTAGTTGTTCTTTATGTTTCTTCTTAAACGTAATATCTCTAAAAGACCATAAATGAGCTATAAAAACACCATTGTCAAAAATAGGTGTATAGTCTCTTTCAAATATCCTGCCATCACTCATCAACATTTCTTGTGCTGTAACTGGTAATTTTTTTTCTATGATATTATTCAATTCATTAATAAAACCTTCAGGATCTGCGTAAGCATATTTACCTTCGTTCTCAACTATAGCCTTTAAATCTGATCCTATATAATCTTGTGGGTCTTCTTTTATCTTAAATAATTCGTAGAGTTTTTCGTTTGCATTCTTTATTTCTCTGTTTTCAGTTTCAAGTAAAATACCTGTATCTAGACTATTAATTATAGTCGTTAATTGGTTTTCTGATGCAACTAACTTATCTTGTGTAATACTTATTTTATGAAGCTGTAGTGCATTACTAAATTGAAGTGCAATTAAATTAGAAATGGTAGTTAATGTATGTAAATGCTGCTCGGTAAAATAGTTCTTAGATATATGTTCAGCATCTATAATACCTATAACTTCATTATTAGCAATAATAGGTACACATATTTCTGAATATCTAATTATATCATCAACAATATACCGATTGTCTTTACTAGTATCGGCTATAATTTCAGCTTTACCAGTTTTTGCGACGGTACCTGTAATGCCTTGACCCATTTTTAGAACAAGTTTGTTAACAATTTCACCTTCAGTATTTATTTTTTTGCCAAAAGCTGCTATTTGTTCTAAACTATTATTCTCTTTGTCAACTATATAAATTACACAATCATTAGTGCTTAAATAGTTAGCAATCTTTAATGCCACCTCCGAACTAATATCATAAATATCTATCTTTCCTAACAGCGATTGTGTAATATCATTAACTACGTTAACAATAAGTTTTTCTTCCCTTTGTAATGTTATATCTTCTACAAAAGCGACTTTATAATCTACATTCCCATCAATATCTCTAACGGCATTTACCCTGGTTTTTCCCCAAAAAATAGACTTATCTTTTCTTCTGTAACGTTTAACAATCTCAAAATCATATAAACTATCAGCATCCATTTTATACAACCGATTCTCTGACTCCTTATAATCTTCTTGAAAGGTTAAATCTTTTATTGCTAAACCTAAAAATTCATTCTCTTTAAAACCAAACAGCTCTTGCATTGCTCTATTGGTTTTAATTATTTTGTCATTCTTTGAAAGAACAATACCCGAAGTACTATTATCTATTATTGCTGCGAGTTCTTTCTTCTGATTACGAATGGTCTCAACATTATTTATAGATTCGGTAATATCTCTTATAATACCTTGAGCAGCTATTGGTTCTTGTTTATCGTCACAAATTAAGCTAGCATTAATTTGCACCCATCTTATACCTTTACTTTTAGTATAAATTCTTGCTTCATAGCCTTTAAAGTTTCCTTCTTTTTGTAATTGAGTATAAGACTGCATTGCATATTCATAATCTTCTTTATGTATTAAGTCAACTACGTTAAGAGATTCTTTATCAACATCATATTCGAACAAGTTTTTAGCAGCTGCATTCATGTCAAGAACATTACCACTTATATCCATTATCAAGTAGGCATCTGCGATACTTTCAAAAACATCGAGAAATAGTGATAATCTTTCTTTTAAAAAAGATGTAATGTCAGAAGTTTTGACTGGCTTTTTTTGTAGAGGCTTATGTTTAGACATACTGGTTTTTCTACTCTTTTTAAGTATGCCATCATTTCTTTTCATTCAGCGACAACTAATTTAAAATGATTAAATTAATGTCCTAAATATACAATTAATTGCTAAATCGTTATGCTTTGATCAATTCATTAGAACTCCAATATGAAAGAATGAGTGCTATTTTTGCTACATAATCTTCATATTTAAGTGGTTTCAAAATATAGCCTGCAATACCTATTTTATAACTTTCTAATAAATCTGCACGGTTCTTAGAGGTAGATAATATGATAGTAGGTATATATTTAAGTGTATCATTATTTTTAAGAATATTTAAAAACTCTAGACCATTAAGTTTAGGCATATTCAAGTCTAGTAAAATAATATCAGGAATCTGATCTTTGTTTTCTAAAATTTGAAGTGCTTCCTCGCCATTCTTAGCTTCAATAATTTGATGATTTAGATTTAGTTTAGCAATTGCCCTTTGCAATTTCATTACTTCAATCGTATCATCGTCAATAAGTAAAATCTTTAATGAAGTCATTAAATTAGTAATTACATTAATTTTTATAAAAGCTTGAGAATATTACTTTAAGAAATAATTGCAACAAAACAATTGAATCCTCAGTTCGGAAAGTTATTATTATTCCATTTTTTGGAACCAAATATTAGTCGAAATTTCTATTATAATAGATGAATAGTCATTAAGTTTCGATGAATGGTATGCTTCTCGTAAACTTAAGATTTTTAATTTATGGATTCAAATAAGTAAACTTTTCTCTTTTAGCTTTTTTTTTACAAAAGTATGTCGCTAATTTGAAACCGTTTCTAAAATTCGTTTAACGGCATAAACCTGAAGACAAAAAGTATATATATTCTGTTGAAATAGATTACTTTAAGTTCTTTAAGATAAAATCTACTGTTTTGTTTGTGTTATGATTTGTTGCAAAAGAATTTGTAATATGACTAGCGGCAACAGCATACTCATTCACGATAAGTGTCTTAATTGTATCGGCATATTCTAAAGATACTTTTCCTGTAAGTAGCAAACTTAAGTCGTTACCTTTTTGATAGTAGTCATAAATTTTTTTGAGTCCTGTTAAATACAAATAGTCTTTTGTAAAACCTCCTCCTCTATGGGCGCGCGTTGTAATATAGAAGGCTTTCTGCTTTTCAAGATCATAAGAGTTATGTAATAATCTAAAAGTTTTAGAAAATGAGTAACCTTTTGCTAAACTATCAACAGCAATTACTCTATATGCTAGTTCTTTTAAACGTTTAACCGTTAAACTACCAGACATATACTCGCTAAAAACGGCTAGGCCTTCTTGAGTTTCTACATTGTTTGGAAATCCATGTGAGAAAATCTTTAACGGATGTAATAATCCGTTCATCGTAGTCACCATATGTACACCAATCTCATGATTAGTTAATACCGCCATTTGATTATCTGAAAATGTATGATTTGAGTTAATCACCAAGGTTTTTATATTATTTAAAACCATGGCGATAGCTCCCATTTTATCAGAATATTTTATCTCATAGGTAAAATCATATTGCTTTGAAAAATCTCTAAAAATATGCTCGGCTTGCTGTGATGAGTATTTAGGTATAAATTGTTCATCATTTTTGTCTTCTTCATTAAAATGTAAAATGAATTTAGCATTTTCTACATCTTGTTCTGTTGGGGTACCAAAAGAATGCAAACTGTTATAATAAAACTTTTTACCTTCTCCTATTGTTTCAATACATTGTATAAGACCTGAATAGAAATAGATAATATCTTCATACAATTGTCTTAAAGCCTCATCTTCTATCTGTTCTATAGGTTGCGAAAAGAATTCTCTATGTAATCTGAACTTATCAAAATCAATTGCTGGATAGTTAAAAATAGGATCTGTCAAATACTTTGAAGCAAAGAATTTTTGTTTCTGCGCTTCTATATTTGTTGGATTTACATAACTCAATAGTTCTATTTTCTTAACTAATTGGTCTATGTATCTGTCTATTTTAAATAATGCTTTTGTAGCAACATTCGATTCTTTCATGAATTCAATTCTTCAAAAACGAACAGCAAATTTAAGATTTATGATTGGCATAAAAGGTATTGGCATGCTTTTTTAAATCTAATCGTAATGATTTTTCAACAGCCGCTACTACTTCAGGATACATAATCTGATTCAACTCATCACAATACACTTTTTTAATTTCAGTCGCTAAAACAAGTGTGTTTTTAAAGTTTTCGGTAATAAATTTCAAAAAATAACCATTACCTTGAAACGTATCATTGATTTTTGAAGTAGATACAATACGGTTAGGTAACTTCATTTTCTCGAGTGTCGCTCTCCATGATTCTATATCATTACCAAATCGATCATTATTAACATTAGCCGTTCCTAAATTCCAAGTAGGTACCTCACGATCCCAACGACGCCAATTATAGCTATGCATATCATACACCACACAAACACCAAAAAGAGCTTCTAATTTACTCAGAAGTGCATGTACAACTTTATAAAAATTATGGTGCTTCGTTAAACTCTTTTCTTTCATTTCGCTTGGCAGCGGATTCTTCCACAGTTGTTTACCCCATGCATCATCGTATATTGCATTATCTGGATGACGGTTTAGATCATATTCAAAACGAGAGTCCATTCCAGCTAAAATAATAGGATGTGTTTTTACCATTTCTTTTGTTGCTGGATCTTCTTCGAACCACCGATCATATTCACTGTGTAAACAATGCTCCCATAATTCTTTTCTAAATTGATGCCCGTCATGTACAGCACCACAAGCATAATGTACATATGCATCAATTTTAATAGTGAACGAATAATCATTAGAAACAGCTTCAAACGTTTCTTGATTATTTATTTTTTGGATGATTTCATTTATCGTAAGCTTTTCCATAATTCTTAAAAGGCTTATCTTTTTTAATAATTTAACTACTTACTTCAATTGGCAATTCATCTTTACTTCCCCATTCTGTCCATGAGCCATCATAAACTGAAAGTTTTTTATGTCCTGCAATTTCTGCACCTAAAGCTAGAATACAAGCCGTAATGCCCGAGCCACACGAAAAAATGAGCTCTTTACCTTCATATTCTTTAAACTTATCAACTAGTATTTTTTCTCTCTTCATTTTTCCATCTAGTTGTAATGTTTCATAGGGTATATTTTCAGATGAGGGTATATGACCACTTCTCAATCTGTTTCTGGGTTCAGGTATAGTTCCGCGAAAGCGTTCTTGAGAACGAGCATCTATAATTTGAGAATTTTCATTTTCTAATAAAGAAAGTATTTCATGATAATCTTTAATACTATCTTTTTGGTATTGCGCTTCAAAGTTTCCTAAAGCTACTTTATGCACTTTGGTCTCTTCGACTGGTAGTCCAGCGGCAATCCATTCAGGCAAACCACCATCTAAAACTGTTACATTTTTATGACCGAATGACTTGAACAACCACCATGCTCTCGGGCTAGAATAGATACCATGCTCATCATAAACAACTATTAGACTGTTTTTATTAATTCCTAGCTTCCTAGCTTCTATCTGAAATTTTTCTGGTGTTGGGAACGTATTGGGTAGTTCTGAAGTTATATCACTAAACACCTTTTTTATATCAAAAAAACGAGCCCCAATAATTTGTTTAGAATCCTCTTTATCTAAACTTACAGCAGTAGCTTTAGGAATTGTAGCATTTAAAATGATTAAATTGCGATATTCAATATTTTGATATAACCAAGATACAGAAACAATAGGTTTTGGTAGCATTTGACTCCTATTTAAGCTTCATCAACTACTTTTTTCAAATCTGTTTTACGTCTAAAAGCAGTATTTCTTTCTAATACTTTACTTTCTAAAAAGTCAATTACTTTTTCTTGAAGTTTAATCTTTGCAACTTTATTTACATACGTGATACCTCCTGGACTCATTACATTAACCTCAACTAACTTACCTCCTATTACATCAATACCTACAAAGTAGAGCCCATCTTTTACTAGCTTCGGTCCTATCTTTTTACATAATAATTTTTCTTGAGCTGTAAGTTTATGCTTTGCTACGCTGCCACCTGCTGATACATTCGATCTGTGATCTTTTTCACCTGGTATTCTTCGCATCGCACCTATGGGCAAACCATTTAACATTAAAACTCTTACATCACCTTGGTCAGCTCCTTCTATATATTCTTGAAGGATAACATAATCTGAACCACCATCATTTTTACTTATATAAAAATCTAGTAATGAGTTGATGTTTCCCATAGCCGTTTTTTCTATTAGTATCACACCCGAGCCACCAAAACCATTCAGAGGTTTTAATATCATTTTATCTGAAGATGATTCTTCTATCATCTTGATTAAATAATCTTTGTTCTTTGAAACATGTGTAACGGGTATGATACTATTATCAGGGTTTTCAAAAACTGCCGTGTATAATTTATTGTTGGCAACTCGCATTCCTTGTACAGAATTCACAATAAAAACATCATCTTTTACCGAATCTAAAAAATTCAACATAAGCGGATCTAAGGGTGGTTCTGCTCGCATAAAGATAGCATCAAATCCTGCTAGTGGTAGCATTTCTTCTCTTGTTGTTGCCTTTTTATAAAAAGACTTTAAAGAACCTGGTACTTTTTCCATACGTTCAATAATCGTACAAAAGGCGTTCGTAACACTATTACGTATGGTGAGGTTAGCAGGTGAACAGATTGCCACACCGTGTCCTCTTTTCACGCATTCGTGTATTAATATTACTGAAGTATCATTTTCTGGAGATTTGATACTTTCCCACGGATACATTAGAAAACAAATGTTCATATTTTGAAATTTAGTTAATTGATAAATAGGTTTTTACAATAGCATTTTCGGGATTCATTTTGTCTGATTTATAAACATCGAAATCAACTTGATAACTTCTATCGAATTTTAAATCCCAGATTGTTTTCCATGTATCTAGAACACAATCTGGTAATTTTCCTTGAGAGATAAACTCTTTGTATTTTAATTTAGGAACTACTTTACCCACTAATCCTTTTGGTATCGAATCTAGACTCTTCACTTGGTACCCTAATAGGCAAGTATAAGGTCCGTTTTCATCAGATTCATAATCGGTGTACATATTGATTAATGTGTCAGAAATTTTATTAGGTATTCTTGAAGCTATCTTTTCTTGATACCACTTATTCCACAAATCATTAATATCTTTTTGCGCTTGATTATTTTGATTCGTTGTTCGAACTGATATACCTATAACTTTAAACTCTTCCATACTATTTTACTTCATCATAGTGATCATCCCATTCTTTAGGCTTTGGAGTACCTAATTTATCTACTGACTTTGCCACTAACATCGAAACAGTAGCATCACCCGTAACATTTACAACTGTTCTACACATATCTAAAGGTCTATCAACGGCAAAAATTAAAGCCAGTCCTACTTCTGGTATACCAGCATAACCTAAAACACCTACTAACATCACCATACCAGCACCAGGAACAGCGGCAGAACCAATGGAAGCTAAGGTAGCTGTAGCAATAATACCTAATTGAGTGGCAAAATCTAAATCCATACCAAATGCTTGCGCTATAAAAACGGCCGCAACAGCTTGATATAAACTTGTACCATCCATATTGATAGTCGCACCAATAGGTAAAACAAAGCTTGCCACCTCTTCTTCAACCCCTAAATGCTCAGTAACTCTCTCCATAGTTACTGGTAATGTAGCAGCACTAGAGCTTGTAGAAAAAGCTAACAATTGCGCAGGAGATATTCCATTTAAGAAAAATTTTGGACTCTTTTTAGTAAAAGTGAATACAATAAATATGTAAGTCAAAATCATTAAACCTAATCCCATAATAACAGTTAATGAATACCAACCTAGTGCTTTAAAAAGGTCTGTACTGGGAGATTCAACAACCAAAGCGGCTAGAAGTGCGAAAACCCCAAAGGGTGCGGCAAGCATAATAATGTCTACCATTTTAAGAATAACTTCATTTAATCCATCAAAAAAGGATATAACAGTCTTAGATTTCTCTTCAGGAATCAATATCAATCCGATACCAAAAAAAACGGCGAAAAAAATTACCTGAAGCATATTTCGATTACTGGTGGTTGCTGCAAAAATATTTTCAGGAACAACATCCTCAAGTGCCTGTAAAGGACCACTTTTTTTTTGCATTTTAGCCGTTTCTTTATATTTTTCAGTGTTTCCACTATAGTTATCAACCATTTCTGTTCTAGTGGATTCAGTAATTGAATTTCCTGGATTTATAATATTTACTAAAATTAACCCCAATGAAACCGCTATTATCGTTGTGACTAAATAAATACCAATTGTTCTACCTCCCATAGCAGAAAGCTTAGAAATATCCTTTAAATCAGAAACCCCTTTTATTAAAGCTGCTAAAATTAACGGAATTGCAATCATTTTTAAAACTTTAATAAACATTGTTCCAAAAGGCTTTATCCAATCTTGAACAATCTCTCTCCCCCATTCAAAATAAGTCATTGATAGTCCAAATAAGACCCCAAGTATCATTCCAAGAAGTATTTGCCAGTGCAGTGCTAATTTTTTCATTCGAAGTATTTAAATTCAAGTTGAAAGATAGAAAATATCTTCCAATCGTAAATAATAATTAATTATTGTATGTGACTTTTATATCAATTCCTTGTCATACCAATAGATATTTACTTAAATATCGTATCTTGTGAATTATTATTAATCAATTAAAAACAAAAAAATGGCAGGAATTTTAGACCTACTAAATAGTGATTTAGGTAAGACAATTATAAATGGTGTTGCAGGTTCTACTGGGCAAGACACGCAAAAAACAAACAGCGTGCTCACCATGGCGCTACCAGTATTAATGAAAGCAATGCAGCGCAACGCAGCCACACCTCAAGGTGCGGAAGGCTTAATGGGCGCAATACAAAATAAGCATGACGGAAGCATTTTAGATAATTTAAGTGATCTTTTTGGTGGTGGTGTAAGCGAAGAAGTCACTAATGATGGTAGTAAAATTTTAGGACACGTTTTAGGAAACAGACAACAAGGCGTTCAACAGGTTATTGGACAAAAAGCTGGAATTGATGCAGGATCTGTGGGCAATATTTTAAAAGTTGCTGCGCCTATTTTAATGGGTGTCTTAGGTAAGCAAACACGTCAACAACAAGTTAGACAACCATCAGATTTAAATGGTTTGCTTGGTGGAATGCTTGGTGGAAATTCTACGAAACAAGAACAAAGTTTCTTAGAAAAAATATTAGATGCTGATGGTGACGGAAGTGTTTTAGACGATGTAGCTGGAATGGTACTTGGTGGAGCTCAACAAAAATCTTCTGGTGGCGGACTATTAGGAGGTCTTTTAGGAGATTTATTCGGAAAGAAATAATATTTCTAAAGCTTTATAGAATCAAAAAAGGCTCGTCGTTGACGAGCCTTTTTTGATTCTTATCAGAACATTTAAAATTTCAATTTTTCATTTTTATCCCATAACCCCCAGTAAGCACCTACATCACCTTCGGCTCCTACTTTCCAAGATTCATCGAAAGAAGAAAAATAAAAAATCTCTATATCTTCTTCCTTAGACCATTTTTGTGTATTAATGAAGTACTTTATTGCATTTTCATACGATGGAAAAGCCCCATGTAAGTTCGTCCCTTGACTTGGCCATCCTGTTTCAGAAATAATTACCTTCTTACCATTAGCCGCGCGTAGTACTTTATTATACATATCTTTCATATACAATAAAGAATAATCTTGGTCACACCCTTCCCAAAACGGATAGCAATTTGCCAAAATAACATCACAAGCTTCTGTGATTCTAGGATGGTCTGAAAATTCATAATACGCATCTACATATCCTACTGGCACATCTGTAATTGCTTCTTTAGCTCTATATAAAAAACCAAGTAATTCCTCTTCATTTAAATCACCTCGATACAAAACCTCATTACCAACTGCAGCGATATCTACATAACCTTGTTTACTCAATTCAATTAAGCTTTGTAGTTCTTCTTCGTTCTTTTCTGCATCGTCTCCCAGCCAAGCTCCTACCATAGTTTTAATACCATATTCTTTAGCTATTTTAGGAATTAGCTCATTACCTTCTATGCATGAAAAAGAGCGCACCCATTTCGTGTAAGGTTTAATAATTTCCATTCTTCTTCGAATCTGAACTTCAGAAAGTTGATCTCCAGGATTTTGACCTTCTTCATAAGCACTAAAACCTAAGCCATGCATACCATTTTCTAACACCTGTTTAAACAAACCTTTTAGCTCATCTGTTGTTTTATCTGCATAGTCTATAGCCGCAAGGGTTAAAAACTTTTCATCTCTATATGACATAATATCTTATTAATTATTAGTTATCAAAATTAGTAAATTAAAGCTCTCCTCTTCGCTCTACCAATTCCTTTTTAATTTCTTTAGCTCTTTCTTCTGAAAGACTATATTTCCACATCACCCAAATTGCAAGCGCAGCCGTTGCTGATGGAACAATAATATCAGCTATTCGAAGGTTATTCATAGTTTCTAATGATTGCTCTGTAGCATTTGGATCAAATCCTACAATACTTAAAATAACTCCTCCAAGTACAAGTGCTATGGACTGACCTATTTTAACCATCAACCAATAGATGGCTCCAAAAGTACCTTCTTTTCTCGGCATACCATTCTCTAATTCATCAAGATCACAAACATCTGCGGTCATAGACATCATTAATGTAAACAACCCTCCCATACCGAAAGCAAATAAAGGGATTGGTAAAAATATAAGCCATGGCACTTCACTACCAGGGTCTATACTAAACCAAGACATTCCTACACTATCTAACATTGGATTTAATTTTTCAAAAAGAGAACCAACTACTGAATTTAAGCTCTTACCTAAGCCAGTCTGGTTAAACTTATCATTTAGTGCTGTATCGAACCCCCACCATTTTAGTAGGTAGCCCACAATAGATAAAAACGTTGAAATTATAAATGCATTTCTTTTTCCCCATTTGTTGGCCATTCTAGAGATAATAGGAATTACGATAAATGCCGTAATAATGGCGTTAATTGTATTGAACCATGCAGGCCATGTTCCTGCTTGCTCATAACTTCCATTATACATGTAAAATACAATGATAAAAACTCCAAACGCAGCCACTAATTGAAATCCATTAAAGACCAAAAAGGTTGCACCACATAACTTCATAAAGGGTTTATTTTTAGAAACTTGTAATATACCAGCCCATAAATCTTTCATGTTTGCTGCAAGGCTTTTAAAACTGATTTCTTTTCTGTTTTCCATATTAGCAGAATCAATTCCTTTATTGAATATTGCTGGTAAAATTCCAAAAACAATACACATTGCACCTACTATAAGTGCCATCGTTCGAACACCCTCAGTTTGCGTATTAAAGGTATTCGTATCTGGAATAATTACATACAACCAAGGAACAATCATCCAAGCAATTTGTCCCATCGTATTAGAAAAAGCCATTAAGCGTGTACGCTCATTATAATCTGATGTCATTTCATATCCTAGCCCTACTAATGGTGTTGCAAACATTGTATTACCAATAAGAAATAACAATTGCAATACCATCACATGCCAAATGATATATGATTGCGATGCATTATCATCTATCTGCCACATTAAAAAGAAAAGAATACCACTTATAATGGCTCCTACGAAAATATAAGGTCTTCTTCGCCCCCACCTAGATTTGGTATTGTCTGAAATAAAACCCATTATTGGGTCTGTTATCGAATCAAATATCCTAGGTAATCCTCCAAGAAGTCCTGCCCACAAAGGATCAACTCCCCAAGCTGTTAGCAAGAAAAATTGAATAAAAACTCCTAATGTACCTGGTAAAATATTTAATATAAAGTGACCTGCGCCAAAAGTGGCTTTTTGCCCAACAGGGACTTTATCTTTAGCAGGAGTAACATGTTGTGACATACTATTGTATTTAAGTTAGTTAATCTGTTTAGTATTCATTAGCTTGGTATTACAACTGTTTGCAATGCCTTACCGCTAATTTGTATATCAATGGCTTTATCATCTAAAGACAGCTTAATATCTTTAGCTTCAAAACCTTGATTTAATAGTATTACTGCAATAGAACCATCAGGATTCTTTGCGGCGGTTACTAAGAGTCTATCGTCAGAATTTTCAAATCCGATTCTGATTGCATCAGGACGTATATATTTACTAAAATGACTTAATGTATAATATAAAGGTGTGAAATACACCTCATCCTTTTCTGGATCAACAATTACGGGTGCTACACACCAATTTTTAAACCAATTGGGACCTCCATTGGTGTCTAATACCATATTCCAATCGATCCATCCATCAACCCAATTATTTAAACAGCCTATTATATCTCTGGCATATCGATATACTGGCACATATTTAGGATGCATTGGTTTATCTTTCTCTGGAGCCCAATCCCAGCCCCAATCGGTAGCTTCTTTCGACCAATACCATGCATCATCTTGCCATTTCGGGACTTCTGCATCAACACAGGCCTCTGACTGAATCAGGTATTTACTTGGTGCTTTTTTATGTGCGTATTGTAAAGCGTCAGGAAATATTTCAAATGTACTTGCGTACCAATGAATGGCTGTACCATCAAAATATTTAGAAGTCTCTTCATTTTTATATTGAGAATCTATCCATTCTTTTAAATGTTCTCTGTTTTGGTCATAACCTAAAATTTTAATATTTTCTTTTCCATCTGCTTCCAATTTTGGTCCTAAATAATTTTGAACGAAATTGGTCATTTCATCAGGTGTATAATGCATACTTTCCCAATTGTTACCATTTCCTAAGGGTTCATTCTCAACGGTAACTCCCCATATATCAATTCCTTCTGCTTTATAAGCATCAATATATTTTGAAAAGAAAAGCGCCCATGTATCATAATACTCTGGCAGTAATTTACCACCTACCCAACTTTTGTTGTCTTTCATCCATGGTGGTGCTGTCCAAGGAGACGATAAAATTTTAAACCCATCTTTTGAAACCTCCATTGCTTCCTTGATAAAAGGAATGATATCCTCTTTATCTTCTTGTATTGAAAAATCTTTTAACTCTTTGTCTTCTTTTGGAGTGTATGAATATTGACTTAGCGAAAAATCACATGAGTTCATGTGCGTGCGGGTTAATGAATAGTTCGCACCATTGGGCCCAAAATATGCATCGATAACTTTCTTACGATTCTCTTTTCCTAATTGGTTTAAAAGGTATGCTGAAGATTCAGTAAAAGATCCACCAAATCCGGTGATTTTTTGAAACTTCTCATCTGGCAATAGTTTTATCTGTGATGCATTTTTAGCATCAGCAAACTCAGAAATCTTTGTTAATTTATTGCCTGAAGCTGAAGTTTCATATACCTCAACTTTTAACTTATTATCTTTTTCTGCACGACAAGCATGTAGCATAAACGCCATTATTAGTAATATGTAAAGTGAACTTTTAGTTTTCATTTTTCTTTATTCGACCATTCATACAAACAACCATTATTTCTTAATGAGGTGCCATTTGCTCCCGCTTTAATGGCGGTACTAATACCTCTTTCATCATAGCTTCTTTATCTCCATTAAATGTTTTGGTAATTGGGTTTCCGTTTCTGGTCAGCCCACTAAAAATCCCTTTATCTACCGCATCCCATAAGGCATATTTCGCCTTTCCATCGATAGTAAAGAGTCCAAAATGATTCTCTGAGCCTTTTTTATTTCCGGCATCTTTCCATTGTTCATCAAATGCCTCAAAATAGAAGCATGCTATATTGTTTGCATTTGTCCATTCTCTCAAGTATTTATAATACAATGCTTCTTTATATTCATCAGTAGCTTTTGAACCTGTAGCACCATAATGTCCATTCGAAATCGTAGCCCAACCTGTTTCACCAATATGAATAGGCTTGTCAACCCCTAAACTTTTCATATATGCTGATACAGCCTCATATTGGTCAATAGCAAATTTTTTGGCACGGAGCATAGCGCTCTCAATCTTTTCGATATCAGATAACCCTTCCTCATCATCGGGTACACCCCAAAATTCGGGGTTGTAGTGCGAATTATGATAGGCATAGGTATGCATAGAAATATAATCGACAGCCTTAATTAATTTTTCAAGATCTTCTACATGATACTCTGAACCGCCACCTCCCCAGGAAGAAAAGTCATCAGAACTAGTAATCCAGACATCTTTAGAAAGTTTACCTTCTTCTTTTAAGTTTTGAAGGTGGTTTACCCACTTTAGTATAACACCTGGTTGTACAAAATAACTAGTGGCCCATTTTACCATGGCTTCATTACCTACTGCTATTATTTTTACGATGTCAGGATATTGATTCGCTAATGCTACAGCCCTGGCTATTTCTCCTTCATTATTTTCGCTCTCTATATTATGATCGGGTTCAAGACCAGTCCAAGCATTTTTACAATCTATCCAAGCACCTAGCATAACATACATCTCAAAATTTGGATCTTCTTTTTTTAATTCATGAATTGCTTTTAAAATATTTGAAGCGTGTGGCAATTTTTCTTGAACGTTATATGTTCTTATGATTTTGATTCCCATTGCTGCAAGGATTTTCATATCCTCTTTTAATTCTTGAATAGTAGGTTGGACTTCCCTTGTATTTTCTCTATAGCCACCATAGGAAATGGCTAAATAATCAGGATTTCCTAAAATATCTTTAACGGTCACTTCTTTTTTTGTTTTAGGTTGATTTTTCTCTTTCTCGTTTTTTACTTCTTTGCATGAATAGCTTACTATAAAAACTATTGCAATACTAATTATTTTAAGTACAGATTTCATCTGTTTTATTTTTAATTATTAATACTCTAATCCATATCCATAAGGAAATAAGGGTGTTATACTATCGTCCCAAAAATTAGGACCATATTTATTGTTATAATCTTCAATTGATTTTGGCCAAGAATGTGGTAATTTTCCTTTGAAATTATAATCACCAAATAAAACTTCAGCAATTCCATCTCCTTCAGAACCAGGTAACCATGCTGCTACAAATGCATCAGATACATCTATTTGTTCAGTAACAACAAGTGGGCGTCCAGAAATTAACACTGTGATTACTTTCACACCCTTATCAATACAAGACTTAATGTATTTTTGATGTGCCTCAGTAAGCTCTAAAGTAAGATCGTTAGATTCATGCCCTATATCACCAAAAAATTCGGCATACGGTTTTTCACCAACAACTACTATTGCTGCATCAACATTTGTATCATTATCTGATGCATCTTTATCGTAAATTATTTCTCCTTCTGATACTTTTTGTATTCCTTCTAGTATGGTAGTTGCCCCTTTATAATTTTCAGTAGTTCCTTGCCAATTAACTGTCCATCCTCCAGATTGCAAACCTGAATTATTTGCATGTTCACCAACCACGACGACCTTCGATTTTTTAGATAAAGGCAGTATGTTGTTTTTATTCTTGAGCAACACTAACGATTCTCTTACAGCTTGCCGTGCTACAAGACGATGTTGGCTGTTTCCTATTTTTTTTATCAATCTAGCATCTGGAAATGGACTTTCAAACAAACCTAATCTGAATTTTTGCCTTAGTATTCTTTTTACAGCATCGTCAATTCTATCTTGAGATACCTGTCCGTTTTCAACTGCTTTTTTCAAACCTTTTTGAAAATCATCCAAATCTCCATCAACAGCCATCACTACATCTATACCCGCCTTGATAATATCATTTTTTCCAAACCTCGAATATGCTTTCCAATCTGACACCATAATTCCATCAAACCCAATAGCCTCTTTCAAGGTATCGGTGATCATTCTTCTATGCGCATGCATCGCTCTACCACCTAGCGTATTAAAGGATGCCATAATAGCGCCTATTTTATTTTCGACAGCCACTTTATAAGGTGATAACAAGCGTTCTTTAACTTGATCAAAATTGAGTGATGTTTTTCCTCCTTCAACACCAAAATCTGTAGCGCCATCACCAATATAATGCTTGGCAGTCGCCATTACCGTATGCGAATCTGAAAGTTTACCTTGATGTCCTTTTACAGAAGCTTTTGTAAGTTCTTCTGTTAATTTTGTATTTTCAGAAAATGCCTCATAAACTCTACCCCATTTTTCATTATAAGGAATCGCAATACATGGCGAAAACACCCAGTTAAACCCAGTAGCTTGGCTCTCTAAAGCAGTAATTGCGGCAGCTTGCTCTACCAATTTTGCATTTCTTGTTGCTCCTAATCCTATATTATGAGGAAAAATAGTAGCGCCCTCATAGGTGTTTTGACCATGAACAGCATCTACACCAAAAAGCAACGGAATACCTAATCTGGTAGCCAGCGCTTTTTTTTGCAGCCGTACAAATTTAGCTTGCCATTCAGTAGCATTCTTTCCAGGAACGGGTCCTTGTGTATGAATAACAGATCCTATAAACTTTGTTGCAATGTCTTCTTCTGTAACATCATCAAAATGACGTACCTGCGACATTTGACCTATCTTTTCTTCTAGGGTCATTAAAGCGAGTATAGAATCTATTTTTTTTTCTATCATACTTTCTGCATTAACTACTTTATAGTTTTCTTTTTTTGCAAGATCCAGCGAATAATACACTAAAAAGTAATACCTGTGATACTAGTTTTTTATCATTTATATTTTTTATCATTTTAACCGAATACTTCGGTTTAGATATACTTCAACCTTAGCAACTTTACCAGTTCTTTTGAAAATTTCAGAACTCGTCATTTTATCAAGCTCTAGAGATTGTACTACCCTACTATTGTCCTCAGAGTCAGTTATTTTTAAACCATCTTTATCTGAAAGTTTATATACTATTGGTATCTGACAATAGGTAAAGGCAAGTTCATCTTTTAAAATTTTTATCGTTTTTGTAATGCCCGTAACGTCTATATATTGAAATGTACTTTCTTTTGTAAGAAATTCACTTTTTCGTAATAGGATGGGATCAAAACAAAGTCTACCATTTTTTATAAATACCCCTAACTCACCAAAACGACTAATAATATCTTCTTTAACTTGTCCTGTCATTCCAGGCTGTTGTGCTCCTTTTCCTGCTGGAGTATGCGAATAAGGATCTGTTGGAAAAGCACCATAAAGCTCTGGTGATTTATGCACACCGATACCTTCATTAATTTCATAATAGTGCTCTAATAGTCTGCCAATTATTTCATCACCTGCATCGTCTTCAATTGCTTGTAAACAACACTCTTGTACGGCCAATTGTAACTTAGATACCATATGCCAATAGATTGAGCCTAGTCCTTCATACCCATAAAATGTTCCTGACCGGCCTGTGAATGCCTTGTGATTAAATACTTCTTCGAAAATATTTAATACTGTAGTTCCGTCCTTATCGACTAGCTCTTTATAATCAGCAGGAAGCTCTTGCATACTTTTCTTTAGATCTGAAGCATTTCTAAAACCTCCATTAAAATGATAAACACCCCTTACATCTTTTTCTACTACTTGAACATTTCCGTCATTGACTAATTGCTTTAATAGTTCAGATTGTCTTACTGAATTATTTGGGATTGTATTTCGAGCTATGAATCCTTTTAAATCTTTGTATGGATATAACAAATAACTATACTGATCGGGTCTAAAAAGCTTGCTATTTTTCATGCTATCTAATACTGCTAGTGCTTCATTAGAAGTCAAGTATTTAGAGCTCAAAGCAGCTACTTGACCTTCTAACATTTCATCTAAATATGAAATAGAAACAGTATCATCTTCTACCGTCATTAAATTATACGCATGGTATAAATTATCTGTTCGTTTATTTGCTCTTATTGTATGCTCTAAATATTCTAAACTAACATGTATAAAATGTTTAAGTTCTTCTATAGTTACAACTTCTTTTCTTCCAGAGAATGCATGATTATAAATTTGATTTCTATAGTCATTACCAGCCCTCCCAAGACCATCTAATACCTGTTTACGTTGTCTATCATCAAAAGTTCCAGATAATATAGCGCGATGCGTATCGAATGTATTAACAACTGTTTTAAAGAAAGTAACCATCTCTTTAGAAACCTCAACTGAGTTAGTTTGTGTATTTATAAATATGTCGTCAAAGAATTGTAAAAAACGACGTAGATAGTACAAGGTTACCATTGACACACCATTACCAACCAGCGCATTATTTGCGTCATTCCACTCTGGACGCTGTGTGTTCATCCAAATACCACCTTCGGGAATAAAATTTGATAATTTTGCGAGTGTAGTAGCTAATATTTTTTCAATAAAATTGACTTTTACTATAAATCTATTTTCATCACGCAGTAATGCTCCATCTGCTCCAATTTCATTACGCTCAATACGTATTTTATGATCTAATGTTTCGTCAAACTCTATCGTATCTTTTGGATTCTTTAAAATATCTTCATAGCTTTTAATTTTATACGGAACATTCGCATAAACGAATAAATCTTTACTAAAAAAGCTTTCCAATTTTTTGGGCGATAGATTTTCTGAGAATTCTAGAAATTTTAATAGATATATAATTTGATGGTCACCCCAATATCCAATATAACTCCAAGGGTCATCAGGTTCTATAGTTTCCCAATCAAAACCGTCTTTCGTAACACGATACGGATTATAGCCATCGAAAGTAGTAGCATTCAAAAATTTATGAATCATACTTTCTATAAACTCAGGATACGATAATGCTAGCGCTTCCCAATTCTGAAAAATATCGCGCCAATTCCCTTCATAATCTAATATTTTTGATCCATCTATTTCATTTCTAGTATTAATGGAAAATTTATTCCAAGGGCGGCTAGGATCTCCATGACGACGGCTAAATTTTAAGGGCATATATTCTAAGCATAAACGCCTAAAATTTTTATCGTCTGTTTTCGATGCAACTTCTTTTAATTTAAAAACTGAAAACACTTCTGGCAAATCATTAATGATTTCTTCATGTGTGCGCGCTACTTTCTTATTTGCTTTGGCAATGTAATTTTTAAAATCCCAAAGTTCAATAGTGTAATTATCGTCGAAGATACCACCTCGCATGATATTAAATAGCGTGTTTGAAAAATGTCTTTTATCTCTAGAGAAATCGGCTGTTAATTGTAATCCGTCTGCAGCTGCATCTAATGCGATTAAGCGTTGTGTACCAAGAGCAATATCTTGGTTTACTTTTTCAGAAAGCTCAATGTCGGTGCTAATGTCACTTGAAAGTTGTGCAATAGTAGCGTGATTTTGATTTACATTAGCAACAAACATCCACGCTTTCTCAGAATTAGACGCCAAATGTATTTCAGTATGTACAAAATAGGCACCTTTCTCTGCTTTTACATCTACTTCTTGCGTTATGGGTTGTTGCTTTCTAAAATTTTTAAGTTGCTGAGATGATAATAAATACTTTACATTCTCTAACCCTAGTGACCAAACTACATTTGCTTTGAGTGCTTCACTAGGCTCAGCTTTGTCAACAATAATTGCACTTAGGGCAAAAATACCCAAGCCTGTTTTTTCTTCTAATTCACTACGCTTGTACGCATCAACAAGGTTACTACTCTCATTTTGTAAATCGCTACCTACACCATATGGTAGAATGTTT
This sequence comes from Maritimimonas sp. 2210JD6-3, assembly GCF_056591795.1. Classification (NCBI taxonomy): domain Bacteria; kingdom Pseudomonadati; phylum Bacteroidota; class Flavobacteriia; order Flavobacteriales; family Flavobacteriaceae; genus Maritimimonas; species Maritimimonas sp. 2210JD6-3. The sequence continues at coordinate 41,222 of NZ_JBWQOJ010000008.1, forward strand.
TGAATACCATCTAAAAGAGTAATCGTAACTTCTACAGTATCTGTATTCACCAATTGACTTTTTTTAACAAATCCGAAGAGATTACTAGAGTTCCATTGGTACCGAAAAATAAGATCTAAATCATGATTTATTTCCTCAAACAGCACTTTATTACCATACACATTCTTGTACAAATTTCTAGTAATTTGGAAACGTCCTTCAAAGCGTTCAGAAAAGGGTTCCCATATATGTGTTTTCCCTAGTTTTTCAACTTGAAATATCGATTTACTCCCTGTTATATCTGCTGATTCTGTTATTTTATCATCTGTATAGTATGGAAATAGTGAGAATTCAGCATTTTGGCGACCAGCTGTTACTCCACCATTACTTGATATGAACATCCAATGATTTGAATCACTTACAATACTCATGAAAAACGGACGCATCTGATCACTATTAGATATTTTGAAGAATTCTTCACCATCTAATTTTAAATGTTCTAGTGCTATTTTCTTATCAATTTGAGTCTGCTCTGTAAACATTTTATATACCTATGTACTTTTCGTTTTTGGAAAATAAGGTCGAGTATTTTACCTCTCGACCTTAACTTACTAATTCAAATAAAATTTCTATTCTTTGATTTATTCAAGTCTTAAGTTATCAAAATAAAACACACGTTCTTCGGTTGTTACTTCTCCGTCTGAACCCTCTGGATTATCTGGCTTAATCACTAATTGATTATACGTTGTTGGTGCCGCAGGAAGATTCGTAAATGTAAATTCTAGTTCTACCCATTCATTTGCACCACCAGATACCGTTCTAAATTGAGGTGCAGGATTGCCCGTTACGGGTTCCGTTTGCGGATCTAAGGCAAGCTCAAATCTATAGGTAACATCTGCAACACTAGAATACACCTTCACTTTAAATACTTTGGTTGTTATATCAATAACACCAGCCGGGAATGAGTTTTGCACACCGCCCCAACGGTTAATGCCACTTGCTTTTACAACTTTTAAAACATTATCTGATGTATTGATACCTGATTTAGATGGATTTGCATCTAAACTTGGCGTAACACCTCCGTCACCAGCACTTGAAAATGAAGATACGAATGTTTGACATCCTTCAAAATCTAATGGAAGTTCTGTTGCTGCGATAGGAGTATCATTACATCCTCCTTGGCTACTTGAACCGCCATCATCTAAGACTAATGATACATTGTCAATATTCACTACACCAACTTCAGCGCCAGAATCAAATAAAACTCGTGCATCTGTCGCTCCAAATCCGTCAGCTAGAAGTGTAAGCGTATATGTTTGTCTATCAGTAGTTATATTTACTGCTTGAGAATTATTCGCAAAATCTCCTCCGCTTAATCCAATACCTGCAACTATAGATCGTGCGCGATCAGACCAAGCATCAAATGATAATATATAGGTTGATCCCGCTACTATCTCTAATTTTTGACTCATATTAACATCAAAAGAGTTACCAGCATTTTCTACGTTTACTGAATAATAGCTATTACCATTTTCTGTCACTACTGGAACAGGATCTGTACCAACACCAATAGTCCATGGAGCAGCACCTGCTTCGAAATCACCATTCGTTAACAAACCACTATTAAAAGGAGCTGGTTCATTAACATTAACAGTTCTCGTTACTTGAGTAGCTGCATTTCCTGCTTGGTCACTTACATTATACGTAATCGTATAAGCTCCAGCAGTACTTGTATCTACCGTATCTCCTCCTACAACAATGCTTCCTGAGATATCACCATCAACATCATCTGAAGCTGTAGCACCAGGATCTGTAAATGTATCTCCAACAGTTAGATTGATAACTGCATCACCATTCAAGGTAATAACAGGAGCAGTTGTATCGCCTCCAGATCCACTATCGTCTAAGAATAGTGATACATTATCAATATTTACTACACCAACTTCAGCTCCAGAGTCAAATAATACTCGAGCATCAGAAGCACCAAAGCCATTAGCAGTTAATGTTAACATATAAGTTTGTCTATCTGTGGTTATATTTACAGTTTCAGAATTATTTGAAAAATCACCACCACTTAATCCTATACCAGCGATAATACTTCTAGCGCGATCGGACCAAGCATCAAAAGTTAATTTATACGTTTCTCCTTCAATAATTTCTAATTTCTGACTCATATTCACATCAAATGAATTCCCTGCAGTTTCAACATTCACTGAGTAGAAACTATTATCACCTTCGGTAACTACAGGAACTGGATCGGCACCCACGCCAATAGTCCATGGAGCTGCACCTGCTTCAAAATCACCATTGGTTAATAAACCGTCATCAAATGTGCTTCCTGGATCACTCTCACTAAGTGTAAGATCATCTAAATAATAGGTTCCTCCATTAGTAATGGCACTGTCAGACTGATCATTGTCTGGCTTGATCACCAATTGATTGTATGCCATTGGTCCCGCCGGTAAGCCTGTAAACGAGAATTCAACTTCTACCCACTCATCAGCAGTAGGAATTGTTACAAATACTGGTGCAGGATTTCCGATACTGCCATCATTAGGGTTTGCTAATAATTCAAACCTGAAAACAACATCTGCTTTCGTAGAATATACTTTTAACTTAAAGATATTTGTCGTTGTTAAATCAAAATTATCAGCGAAAGTATTTTGAATACCCGCAAAGAAATCTGAATCAGTAGGTTTATCAACCTTTAGCACAAAATCAGAAGTATTTATACCTGTTTTAGCTGGATTTGGGGCTAGCTCAGAAGTTATACCAGCACCAAAATTATCTGAAGATGGGAATGTAGCACAGCCTTCAAAATCTAATGGAAGAGCAGTTGCCGCAACAGGAGTGTCATTACATCCACTAGTTGGTGCAGGTGTTTCTACTTGCATTATATCGTCTATATAGAAAGTACCTGCTGTTGTACCAGGGCCATCTACAAATAATGTTATTCTCGAATAACTTGCATCAGAATTAAAATCGAATCTAATTTCTTCCCATCCAGTGCCACCATGACTAGCTGTAGTTTCTACATCGGCACCTGTTCCTTCTTCTAGTTTCATTAAAACATCAACCGGAGCATCAGACCAAAAGTTAACTTTAATAGATTTCAATTCGGTCAAATTTATAGGCATCCCTAAATCAAAGAAAACACCCTCGAATGCGGCTCCGCTATTTGTAATGGCACCAACGTTAGAAGTGCTTGTGTTAGAACCTGAAGCGTCAGGATTTGCTACTATAGCAAACGATGCTCCGTTAAAGGTTGTAACATTATAATTTACATTAGGGTCGTCGAAATTAACTGGAAAATTAATTGGCAATGGAATGTTGATTACTATCTGATCTTCAAATGTACCAGAAGCTCCTGCTACATTTTTAGCGGTCAACACAACAGTATATGTACCTGTGCCATATACTTTCACGGGATTAATATCTGTGGAAGATGTACCATCACCAAAATCCCATGAATAACTATCTGCATTTTCTGATAGGTTAATAAAGGATACAGCACCTGTATCTTCATTAATTGTATGGGTAAAACTTGCTACTAACTCTGGTAATGTAGCATCATCATCATCTTCACATGCAAAAAAGGAAGCTGCGACAACTAGCAACCATAGTATTTTAGATCTTTTGATTAACTGTTTCATGATTATTCTTATTAGTTATATTAGTTTTTTATTATTGATATACTCGTATATAATCTACGATCATAGATTGTGGAAATACAGTTTCCGTACTTGGTGATCCTGGAAAACTACCACCCACAGCCACATTCAAAATCATATAGAAAGGATGGTCAAACACCCATTCGCCAGAAACATCTTCTGGGGTTATTGTATTATAAAGATCACCATCTACATAGTAGTTGATTTTATTTGGACTCCACTCAATTCCAAATACGTGAAAACCCGTATCAAACCTATCACCTTCTAAAGTATATTCTTTGGTTTCTGCTTGACCAGCTGAATAACCCGGACCATGTACACTACCGAAAACTACATTAGGAGAATCTCCGAGATATTCCATAATATCTATCTCACCACATTGCGGCCAAATATTTGTATCGCAATCATTACCCAACAACCAAAACGCTGGCCAATATCCTTTACCATAAGGCACTCTAATACGTGCTTCAAAACGACCGTATTGTTGTTCAAATAAACCTTCAGTTGTAAGTCTTGCAGAAGTATAATTAGCTCCTTCAAAAGATTCTTCTTGTGCTGTAATTAATAAAAACCCATTTTCAACCTTTACATTTTCTGTTCGGTTTGTATAATACTGTAGTTCATTATTTCCCCAGCCATCACCATTAGGTCCTCGACCTATTTCAAAATTCCAAACTGAAGCATCTGGCGCCCCTTCTGTATCAAACTCATCTGCAAAAACAAGATTTGTAAGTGTAGTTACTTCTTGCGTTTCGTCTGTTTCACATGAAATTGAACACACAAATAAAGAGATAGCACATCCAACTAAGAATAATCTGCTATTTACTATGTTTTTAAAATTCATAATTATTTTGTTAGTATATTTTTACTACGACTATTACTCTGTATAGAAATATATATTGTCTAAAATAAAGTTAGGCCCACCCGTTAATATAATGGCTCCTAAATTATTTTTTTGATTCGCAATATCACCTCCAAGAGGTATTTCAACTGAAGTCCATTGACCAACAGCTAGATTTGTTATTTCTGTTCTAAAATCTTTATCATCTCCAATAGGGTTTCCATTATTAGTGTTAGTTTCTATCATTTGATTTGCACCGATATCTCGAATTTGAAGGCCTATTTCAACACCTGAATTGAGAACAAAAACATCCACATGCATAAAATTCAATGCAGAAGCGTCAACGGGATTGTTAAAAATGATTCCTGTAAAATTGTTGTTAGCATACGATAAAAAAGAATCTCCGTTTGCGGTAAGGATGTTTGTCTCTGTACTAGATCCACCAAATCCTGGAGAGAAATTACTTTCGGTATCATTAGTATATGTATCACTAAAAATAGATTTTACATTGGCTTGAGGTCTTTCTGGTATTGGAGCAGCTTGTAAGTCTCCAAAAGAATTTACCGTAATAGACCCTCTAGCTGGTGTTCCATTTATCGATGCAGTAATTAGTGTTTCACCTCTACTCAATACCGTATATTCTCCTGACTCATTGATATTCGCAATATGAGGTGCCGAAGAAGTGAAATCAAAATATGATGGCGCTGCAGTGACTGTTATATTCTCTCCAGAAGCTAGATTAAATGTTTGGGAAAGTCCACTAACGGCTTGTGTTGCCCCATTAATAGTTTGTACACTTATATCCTCACCATTAAAAATAGCTGGATCTGGTTGTGCTATAGTACCTAATTTCTCAAATTTTACTTCATCAAGCCAAAGTATATACCCACCTTCATCACCAGCAAAAGAAGCTCCTTCTGCTAGCCATAACAACCCTGTTTCATTAAAAACTCTAGAAGCATCTGGAATAGGAATAACATATTTTTTCCAATTTGTACTTACTGCAAGACCATTTAGTGTTACTTGATATTTATTATTATTCTCACTATTAATACCAAATCCGATAGCATCTATCGTCGCACCTTGCGATGCTTTTGCGTAAAACGTCAAAGCATCAAAAGCAGAAAGATCTCTATTTGCTGTCGTATTAAATGCAGCACCAACAAAACCATTCCCAAATGTGGGAACGTCAAAACGCATCGCAGAACTTCCTGAAAACACCTCATCAGTAACTACAGTAAAGGCATTTGGGTCTGCGCCTGCATCTACAAAGGGAAAATAATCTAAACCTGCAGAAAAATTATCAATAAAAACATCACCATTTTGAGGAAATGTTGCAAAAATTGCTTCATCTGAAAGCTCTCTTTCACAACTCAATAACGCTACACACGTCAAAGCTATAAAGAAGCTTTTGGAACTTAAATATTTTATATTTTTCATATTCATCTTATTATTTTCCTATGTTAATATGTATATATGTTCTTATTTCCCATTCTTGACCATTATCAAATCCTACTCGACTTAATACAGGTACCGCTGGGAAAGAATTCGGATCGATCGTATTCGTAATTAAATCTCGAGGCGAATATTCATTTAAAGATCGCCAAGTACCACGAATTCCAATTTTCGTATCAGGTAGAATAAACCAATCAGGCTTACCTATAGATGTAGATATGTCTAGTGACATTTGTAATGGATACGTTAAGTTAAAATCACGATGGTAATCATAAGGACCCCAATCGTTCACTTTTAACATCCCTTCAAATTTCCATTTTTTATAGATGGCACGCAGATCAGCACCGAATCTTTCGACAGTACGCGGGTCACTACCTAATGATTGCGCGTTTCCACCATATAAATTTGCTATAAAAGCTAAATCTGGATTAATTTTAGATACGATTCGTGAATGTGCTTCCCATAAATCTTTTGCTGGAGCGGCATTCGGAAATGCGAAAAACGTACGATTTGCTAAGAAACCAATATGCGCATCCATATTTGTAGGCAAGTGGCGATACACAAACCCAACATTAAAGGCTAACTTTGCATCTTCTACCCGGTCATTGTCCCAAGAATAGAACCAAGAACCTGGTGTTGGGTCATATGTAAGTATAATTTCACCTGCCGTAGTTTTACGATTAGAACGTACTGCAAAAGGATCATCAATTACATTTCTAAGTCTAGCTAAGCCAGGAGCATTGTTAGGTGCCGCAGCTACCAATGGCTCTTGCCATAAAAAGTTGGGTGCTATTTGCAGATTACCGATAGTATAGGTAAAACCTGTAAGAAAACTGTTTTGGTTACCACTACCATTATCTTTTAGTTTCCATCCAGAAAAGTTCTGCGTTTGATCTACACCTCCATTGGCTACTAAACCTGTAGTTGCACCTAAAGCATACCAATTAAATTTTCCTTTCGAATAGGTAATTTTCGCCTTTGCACCCCAGTTATCATCTGAATTGATCTCATCTTCATAAGAAATATTGGTAGTTTTATCATAAAATGGAAATTTAACTCCATTAAGAGGGCTACCACCCCAAATACCTCCTACTGTCAGTCCGAAATTACCAAACTCTTTTTCAACGGCTATCGTCGCTCGTTCGGTTGGCCATGGCGGAATTACACCTGATCGAATTTGATTAGCATCTAAAATACGACGACCATTCTCATCTAACTCTATGTCTGTTTCTAAGTCTCTATGATATATCCCTGAGATTTCAAAACCTTTTACTTTTGTGTTATATTTTATCAATGCAGTAGGATTTGCTCCCCACCATAGTTGAGGGCCAAATGCAGCACTCAATCCTTTCAGCTTTCCTTTACCATCGATCTCCATACCTAATATCTCACCATTATAGATATCTAAATTAGGACCGTAGTTTGCTTCAGGGTATAAACCGAAGAAATCACCTTCATATCCCCAATGGTAATGACCAGTTCTATAGAATCCTTTTATATCTGCAATATTCGTGTTCCATTCATATTCTGCACTATAAACTCGTACTCTATTGTTATCGGTAAGAACTACGTCTGTACCATCAGCTCCTTCAACTACTACTGGACGGGCAGTATTTTCATAAAAAATCTCATTGATTGGGTTTGTAGCCACATTACCAACGATATTGAAGTTTACATTAGCGCGCATACTGGCAGTGGGCTTTCCTTCTACGCCTACATAGTACGATTGCATATGATCAAAACCTAATTGATCTGGGAAAACAGCATTTGCTGGATCTGGATCGGCGGTATTCGGTGTAGTAATAAGTTTACCACCTGTATTAAATGTTGTGAACTCCGCTCTTAATTGACTAATTCGGAGTTTCCCACCACTTTTAGCCTCCAATGCAGCTTGGTCACCTCTTGCACGGAGAACTGCCCCCATTAGACTTATGTCATCAAAATGCTCCTTAAGTGTGTTTAAACTCGCTCCATCGGCATAAGGGTTGTATTCATGAGCATCTTTTAATGCGTAATATGCAGCTCTGGGATATAACTCATATAAACCTCTGGTATCAGTAGGGCCTTTGGCTGCAATACCAAACCACTCTTCGTTCATGTTATTATCTCCTTCTTTCGCTTGATCTAGGCTGTAACCACCGTTACCCCATGTAGCAGCATTATCATGTACATCTAAGTTTTCTGTTTGCTTATACTTCCACCAACCATCACTAAATTGAAAAGTAAAACCACCAATGGAATTACCTACTTTTCCTAAGCCCGCAGCATTTTCATAAATGTTTTTCCAATTTTCTAAATCATAATAAGCTTGCATATACTGATCTTCTTTATTATCTCTTGCATTAAAAGCATCAGAACCAAATTCAGAAAATAGTATCGGTAGATTCAACTCATCTTTAACTTTTTGAAATGCATCGCCAAAGGAAGTACCACGATACATATTTGTACCATATATATCTATATCAGTACACTCTTCTTTAACAAGATCTAAATACAGTAAGTCACCATTACAAATCGCAACGGGTACATTTGTATCTATTTTCTTTACTTCTTTCGTAGCATCGTTAAACGCCTTGTACAATGCTCTTGCAGCCCTTATTTTTCCAGGGTCTGCTGCACCGTCTATTGGTATATCTTCGGTCTCAGCACTTGTCCATGATAAATGATAATTATTCTCATTACCAATCATATATAGCAATAGACCTGGAACATTTTTATACGTGTTCGCCATTTGAATGGCTTCATCCATTAAAACTTTATGTGTTGCAGGATCGGCATAATTAGTTTGTGGTACCCAAGCACCATTAATAGTAAGTCCGTAAGCACCAAAAGTAATATTGAGCATCGTATAAATACCATATTTTTCGTAGATATAGGTAATCCACTTAGGTTTTAAGTTATACGTACGTATGGCATTCACACCCATGTTTTTCAACAAGGACATTTCTCCATCGATGGCTGCTTTGATGACATCGTCAGATTTAGCCCAAATGCCTGGGTCTGTAATAGTGGTACCAATCGGGACATAATCCCAATTCACACCATTAACCATGAAATCTTTGCCATTTACTACTAATTTCATTCCGTCATCGCTCTTCACAACTTCTACTTTGTCAGCTTGTGCAAATAGTAAAGTTGTAAATAACAAGAAAATGATACTTAGAAAATTGTGTTTCATTGTATTGTTTTTAGAGTTCATCAATTAGATTTTGTTTTGATAGCCAGTGACAAGAATCTAATAAAGAGAAGAGGCTTATCGAAGGGAGCTATCTAAGAATGATATAAACTTATTTCTAAATATTGCGAAATCCATAAAAAACACCTCTACAAAAAACATACATATCAATTTTTAAGTTTGATTTTTGTTAAATTCTAATTACATCTATATATAGAAAAGCAAATTATCAATAAAGAAAATGGACAATACGTATATTTTTAAAACTACAACATGTATAGGTAATGTTGAGTTTTTTTGAACATGATATTATTTTCTTTAGATTTTGTTGAGGTTTTACAATTGTAAAATATAGTTTACCAAGTTCTCTTCATGCGGTAAATTCATTTTTTTTCGTAGTCTGTATCGCTTAATTTCTACACTTCTAGAAGATATATTAAACAATGGAGCAATTTCTTTTGAAGAGAGATTTAAACGAAGATATGCGCATAATTTTATATCGTTAGGAGATAAATTTGGATGTGTTTTTTTGAGCTTCTTTAAAAATTTTCTATCAACATTGTTAAATGCCTCTTTAAAGAGTTTCCAATTATCATGATGGTCTAAACTCTTATCTATTGTATTTAGCACAGGCTGAATAGCCCTCGTATCATTTATAGAACCAACAAGTTGATTCTTTATCGCAGTTAATAATTCATTCTTCTTAACGATGCTTAGTGTAGATGCAGCTAATTCTTGGCTTTTATTTTGTATATCTTTTTGTAACTGCTCATTTTTTATTTTAATAAGTTCTTTTTCACTTTGAACTTTGGCTAACTCTAAATCTCTTTTATTTTTTTCAATAAGCTTATTCTGTTTTTTATGATAATAGCGTCTGTAAAGTGTATGCATAAAAAATGAAAATAGTAGCACACCAAGCCCATAAATTGCCAGCATAAGATTTGTTATATACCAAGGTTTATCAATACGAAAGTTATAGGAAGCTGTATTTGTAGAAAGTTTATCGCCAACTTTACTTCTCACATTAAATGTATATTCTCCGTATGGTAGATTTTCAAAGAATACAGTAGATTCGCTAGACCATTCACTCCATTCGTCATAGATACCTAAGAGTTGAAATTGATATCTAGGTTTAAGGTATTTAGTATATTTAGCAGTATGATAAGATATTTTGAAATTATTTTCATTATTCTTAAAATCTATCTTTTTTTCTATATCTACTAAATGATTCCATGTACTATGATTTTGGTTAATACCATTTTTTATACTAGTTATTTCAACATTAAAATTATCAATTGAAATTTCTTTTTCCTTTATTGTTATATATCCTGAATTTGTACCAACTATGTAGTTATTTAATTCATCAACATATAAAATATTTTCATACTCTATAACATCATTACGCTCTTTATACGTTAGCGGAATCCATTTAAAGCTAGGTTTATTTACTAGCTTACCTTTCGAAATATTGGTTATATTAGATTTTGTGAATATCCAAAATTCTTGTTTTTGCTCGTCATGATTAATTTTTCCAGAAATATAGTCTTGTTCATTATAAACAGTACTTAAAAGGCTGTCTTTTATGAACAATTTTTCATCTTTATTATACTTGAATATACCTTTTTTATATGCATAAATTAATTCATCATTATATCTTGATATTCCAGAATTTGCTCCTTTTAGTATCGTATCAATTACGATATTTTCTGTCTCGGTATATGTATTATTTACCGTAAGCTTGAATACACCTTTATATTCATGATTTACAAAAACTTCATTACCAAAAACCTCAAATTGTCTTGAGGAGTTATTAAATCCTTTAATTCTATTTCTTAATTGCCACCCACTATCTTTCTCTTTTTCAAGTACATAAAGACCGTCATAATTACCTTGTATTAGAAGATTATCATCATCATTTAACTTATCGACTTTCCAAGTTCCTTGAATATTTGCTATTTTTTTAGCTAAATTATTGTTAATAGCAAATGTACCCGTATGATGTCCACAAAATAACTCTCCATTAATACGGTTCAAACTCCAAACCTGCCCTTCAGTACCTTGTATAAATTTAAACGCTTCTCTACTTTTAATAGGCTTATAGAATAAGCCCTGATTGGTACCTAAATATAAATTACCTTTATGAGTAGCTGACGTGTAAACGCTCCCTAAAGCACCATTCTGATCTTTATAAATTCGAAATGGAGAATCAATATTAACATAACTAATACCATTATCAAGTCCTAACCAAAGATTACTATCGATATCTTCAAAAACGGCTAATACGGTATTATTTATTAGACCATTACTTTGATTAATTTCATATAAAATTGTGTCATTATTGTTTAAATAAATTAATCCATTTGCAATAGTACCAAGAACTAAATCTCCTTTCTTAAGTTGAATAGCATCATATATACTATAGTTTTTTAATTTATCATTAATTGAACTATCCCATTCTTTTAAAAAACCATCTTTAAAGGTTAAGAAACCATTATTTCTCGTTAAGATTAGTAATTCTGTATCATTTAAAAACAAGTTGATAATTTCTTTACCTTTAAGCAGGTCATTTTCTAAAAAAAGTACATCATTTCCATTTTCAATTTTATAGATACCCTTACTAGTGCGCTGAAAATAAACACTACCGTTTAACTCAAACATTCTTACAATCTCTTCGTCAGAGTCAATACTCCTTATCGATTCATCGTTAACATCATAAATATAAACTCTGTTTAACGATTGAAAAACTACTCCGTCTTCTACTCCGATGATATTCCAAAACTCTTCATCTTCAATAAGTTTTGCTTTGAATTTTTGCGATATCGAAGTATATTCTAAAACTCCAACTTCATTTTTTTCCCAGAAACCAAATTCCATATAAGCCCCAGTGTAAATTCTATCATTAATAACCTTTACAGATCTCATAATGGTTTCATTAGGTGAAGGATACAAAATCCAGGAAGCTCCATTATATTCTAATAAACCATCATTATTTGCTATATAAATCAATTTATTTTTTGATTGAGAAATTGACCAATTCTGATTTTCACCACCATAATCTATGGGTGTATAATTCTGTATAGGTGGCAGCTCTTGTGCAGAAATAAGAACAGCTAATAAAAAAAAGAAAAACGTTGTGAATTTTTTCACCATATAATGAAATGAATACTATTAAATTACAAGTTAATAATTCTTTTTCTCTAAGGCAAAACAAAATGAATAGTTTTCAATTTCGTTAAATAATCAAATCGTATTTTTGTTGACAATCTTGAGTCTGTAAAGTGGAAAAGCTAAAAAAACGTTGGGGTATTGAAAGTAATTGGGCAATTGTTGCTATTCTAATAGTATTTGCTATTAATGGATCTTTTGCTGCTTGGGTTTCTAAACCCGTTACCGAATTTTTTGGAGTCACAAAAGAAACATTTTCACCTTGGTGGTATCATACCATGCGCTTTCTTCTTATTTTTCCGATTTACCAGATTACATTACCTATTGTAGGATGGCTTTTCGGACAATTCAAGTTTTTCAAGAATTTTGAAAAAAAATTCCTAACCCGGTTAGGATTAGGATTTTTATTTAAGAAATAGTACTTTTTTTTGTAATTATACGCTATCTTTTACTACAAATAACCCATAACTTATAGCACTATTTAAGTTTTAAAACCTATAATCTATGTCTAAAACATATTATGATCCTTCTGATTTACGCAAATTTGGTAAGATTACTGAATGGAGTGAAGAACTTGGAAATATTTTTTTTGAATATTACGGAAAAGTATTTGAGGAAGGATCGTTAACAGCTCGTGAAAAAAGCTTGATCGCTTTGGCTGTAGCACATACTGAGCAATGTCCATATTGTATTGATGCTTATACAAAAGATGGGCTACAACGTGGAATAACCAAAGAAGAAATGATGGAAGCAGTTCATGTTGGAGCAGCTATTAAAAGTGGTGCAACATTAGTTCATAGTGTGCAGATGATGAACAAAGTGAATAAACTAGAAATGTAAATACTGAACCAACTTTGACTATTCAAATTGTTATGAATAACTAATTTCAACTAATAATTGAAATCTTATGATTAGTTAACCTAAACTAAGAAGCTGAAGTAAATTCAACTAATAAAAAAAATGAAAAAATCTCTCGTAGCAAGAAGTAACGATTTAGCAAATACACAGCGACAGTTAGAAATACTCTCTAATGGTATTTTTAAAGAGGGTGAATTGCCAACTTTTGCTCAGAAAATAAAAGAAACAAATCAGTTTCCAATAAAGCCAAGAAAGTTAGAAATTCTACAAATTAATGTAGGTTATATGTGCAACCAAGTATGTGCACATTGTCATGTAGATGCAGGACCAGATAGAAAAGAAATAATGACTCGTGAAACCATGCAACAATGCTTAGCTGTCATTAAAAAAACTGGTGCGCATACCCTAGATTTAACTGGAGGTGCACCTGAAATGAATCCGAACTTTAGATGGTTTGTAGAAGAGGCTTCAAAATTGGGAGTAAAAGATTTTATAGTTCGATCAAATCTTACGATTATATTGGCTAATAAAAAATACCATGACTTACCAACATTCTTTAAAAAACACAATGTTCATGTAATCTCCTCTATGCCTCATTACACAAGAGGAAAAACCGATAAACAACGTGGAAATGGTGTCTTTGATAAATCAATAAAAGCATTACAAATGTTGAATGCAGTTGGCTATGGAAAGGAAGGAAGCAAACTTACGTTAGATCTTGTGTACAATCCTTCGGGAGCTTTTTTACCAGGAGACCAAGCTGCTTTAGAAAGTGATTTCAAAAAAGCATTACACGAAGATTTTGGTATTGTATTTAACAGTTTATTTGCTATTACAAATCTGCCTATAAGTCGCTTTTTAGATTATCTAATTGCTTCAGATAACTACGAAGATTATATGTATGCATTAGTAGAAGCTTATAATCCTATGGCTGTTCAACACGTAATGTGTACAAATACCATTTCTGTAAGTTGGGATGGATGGCTTTATGATTGTGATTTTAATCAGATGTTAAACTTAAAAGTTGCCAGTAAAGTAAAACACATCTCAGAGTATAACGAAGAACTATTACAGAATAGAAACATCATTATTAATCAACATTGTTATGGGTGTACGGCAGGTGCAGGTAGTAGTTGCCAAGGTACTGTGGCTTAAGTTTTAAATAGAAATTGTTGATTGTAAGAAATTTGAAATATTTTAACATACTTCTAATAAGCGTGAACAATAAAACTACAAAAAAACACATGCCTTTAACAAGAATTGGAAAATATGATAAAATGTGGTATAAAAGTATATGAATAAACAATTACTTATTGTTTTTGTAAAAAACATAAAACTTGGCAAGGTAAAAACCAGACTGGCAAAAACTATTGGAAATGAGGGTGCCATTGAGATTTATAAAGAACTTTTTAGTATTACAGAAAATGTTGTGGCTAATTTACAAGTAGAAAAACGAATCTATTTTTCTGATGTAATTATTGACTCTAAATTTATGGGAGCTAAAAAAGCCGTACAGCATGGTGCTAACCTAGGAGAGCGAATGAAGAATGCATTCTTAAAAGGTTTTAAAGATGGGTATCATCAAATTACTTTAATTGGCTCTGACCTACCTGATATAACTGAGGAAATTATTCAAAATAGCTTTAAAAAATTAGACGACCACGATATCGTTTTTGGTCCAGCCGAAGATGGTGGGTATTATCTAGTAGGTCTCTCTAAAATGAATAAAAAAATATTTGCTAATAAACCTTGGAGTCAACCCATTTTATTAGACACTACATTAAAAGAATTAGCTGATTCAAATATTGTAAATGTAGCACTACTCAAAACATTAAATGATATTGATACTTTTGAAGATCTAATCAACTCGAATTTTTACAAAAACAATATAAAAATTCAAGAATTTGTTAAAACTACTGTTTCGAAATAAAGATAATATGAAACAACAACAATTACTAGAGACCATAAACTATTTAAAATCGGAAGGGATTAACAAACCAGAAATTGCTATTGTTTTAGGCACTGGTTTAGGTAAATTAACAGACGATATTGTTATTGATAAAGAAGTTTTATATAGCGATATCCCTAATTTTCCAGAAGCCACCGTAGAATTTCATTCCGGAAAACTCATTTATGGTGAGCTATCAGGCAAAAAGCTACTGGTCATGTCTGGTCGTTTTCACTTATACGAAGGATATAATCTTTGGGAAGTAACCTATGGTATTAGAGTTATGCATGGCTTAGGTGTAAAAAAAATACTCATTTCGAATGCAGCTGGAGCTATTAATTTATCTTATAAAAAAGGAGACTTAATGCTACATGAAGATTATATTAATTTACAAGGCAGTTCTCCATTAGCATTTAAAGAAGTTAAAGAATTTGGAAACATTTTTGCCGATATGTTAGAACCCTATTCAAAAGAATTAAATACACTCCTGAAAGGTATTGCTAATCAAAACGACATAGTATTACATGAAGGAGTTTATGTTAGTGTTGTAGGACCTCAATTGGAAACCAGAGCCGAATATAGAATGCTACAAATTCTAGAGGTAGATGCAGTTGGAATGAGCACTGTTCCTGAGGTAATTGTAGCTAAACAATTGGGGTTACCTTGCTGTGCAATTTCTGTATTAACAGACGAATGTAACCCAAAAGAGCTACAACCTATAAACATTCCTGAAATTATCGAAGTTGCTGAAAAAGCAGAACCTAAATTAGTACTCTTGTTTAAAGAATTAATTAAAAATTTATAATAAAAAGCAATCATTTTATATGAGTTATTTAGAAACGACAAAAGACGTTTATAAAGAAGCAGCCTTAATACCCGATGTAGGGTTATGCTGTACTACAAATCCTATTTGGGAATTACCAGGATTAAAAATTCCTAAAATCATGCAAGAAATGAACTACGGTTGTGGCTCTACAGTACATGCAAGAGATTTAACGAATAATCCTAAAGTATTATATGTAGGTGTAGGTGGAGGAATGGAATTATTACAATTTTCATACTTTTCTCGCCAAAAAAATGGAGTCATTGGTGTTGATGTTGTCGATGAAATGTTAGAGGCATCGCGTAAAAACTTCATGGAGGCAGAACAACAAAACGATTGGTTTAAAAGTGAGTTTGTAGATCTTCGTAAAGGAGACGCTTTAAACCTTCCTTTAGAAGACAATTCAATTGATGTAGCAGCTCAAAACTGTTTGTTCAATATTTTTAAAGCAGAAGATTTAAAAATGGCGATTGCAGAAATGTATCGCGTATTAAAACCTCACGGTCGTTTAGTAATGAGTGATCCTACCTGCGAACAACCTATGAATGAAACATTACGTAATGATGAACGCTTGCGTGCTTTATGTTTAAGTGGTAGTTTACCAATTGCTGAGTATGTTAAAATGCTCACGAATGCAGGTTTTGGTACGATTGAAATCAGAGCTAGAAAACCTTATAGAATTTTAGACCCTGTTCATTACCCTACTAATGAATTAATTTATATTGAATCGATTGAAGTAGCAGCCATTAAAGACCCTATGCCAGAAGATGGTCCCTGTATTTTTACAGGCAAAGCTGCTATCTATTTCGGAGAAGAAGATTATTTTGATGATAATAAAGGGCATACATTATTAAAAAATCAACCCTTAGCAATCTGTGATAAAACAGCAAATGCAATCGCTGATTTAGGGCGAAAAGATATTTTT
Source organism: Maritimimonas sp. 2210JD6-3 (assembly GCF_056591795.1). NCBI lineage: Bacteria > Pseudomonadati > Bacteroidota > Flavobacteriia > Flavobacteriales > Flavobacteriaceae > Maritimimonas > Maritimimonas sp. 2210JD6-3. The sequence continues at coordinate 58,062 of NZ_JBWQOJ010000008.1, forward strand.
ATTTCACAATCTACATTCCATTATGATGGTGGAGGGTGTTGCTAAAAAGTAAAAGTAGCTTAAAGTCATAAAGAATTATTAATCTGAGTATCAATTTTACATTAAATTGTAGTATCAGACCTTAGTTATTAGATATAATTAATTCACGTTGGAAAGCACACAGATGGGACTGAAATGTCAGTTTTAATTATTCCATTTTTCGTCAAAGAAGAGTAAATCACCCGATTTATTTTCAGTAATTTTATAATTGTAATTTAGATGAATTAATTTTCAATGGAGAAATATATAAATATTATAAAAAGCTCCTATTCCGATTATTGGAATTATATAAAGCAATCTGTTCTTTTTGAACTGAATTGGGAAAATTACTTTTATGGCCTACTACTTATTTCTTTACTCGTTTGGGGATTAGAAATTGCTTTTCCGTGGCGAAAGAATCAGTCAATTTTTCGCAAAGATTTTTGGCTAGATACTTTTTATATGTTCTTTAATTTCTTTTTGCTAAACTTAATCATTCTTATAGCACTTTCGAATACGGTTGAACAACTATTTAATGATATGCTAGGTATTGTAGGATTATCTGTGAGTAGTTTTCAGGTTTTTGATATTAATACTTTTCCTTACTGGTTGCGCATACTCACATTCTTTGTAGTCATAGATTTTGTACAGTGGTACACCCATACTTTATTACACAAATATACGTTTTTATGGAATTTCCATAAAGTACATCACTCGGTAAAAGAAATGGGGTTTGCTGCGCATTTACGTTATCATTGGATGGAACCTGTTGTTTATAAATCGATAAAGTATATTCCATTAGCTATAATAGGAGGATTTACCGCTCAAGACGTAGCTATAGTACATTTTTTTAATATAGCTATCGGACATTTAAATCATGCGAATATTGATTGGGACTATGGGTTCTTAAAATACATTCTTAACAATCCGAAAATGCATATTTGGCATCATGCAAAAGAACTTCCAGAAGATAGAAAGAACGGTGTTAATTTTGGAATTACTTTAAGTATTTGGGATTATATTTTTAAAACGAATTATATTCCACACTCAGGTAGAGATATAGAAATTGGCTTTGAAGGAGATGAGCAGTTTCCTAAAGATTTTTTTGGTCAGGAATTATATCCTTTAAATAGAAAGTAGATGAAAAGTGAGTAAAATTATTTTATAAAAGTCTTCAATTAGCTTTTGAGTTTTGATTAGACTAAAAATATTGACCTATTCCGAAAACAAAACCTTTTGTAGAATTATTGGTTATGCCGTGACCATAATCAATACGAAATATGGCATTATATATTTTTCTATGTATAAAACGTACACCAAACCCAGAGTACACCCGAAAGTTTTCATTTTTACTAAAATCTCCAAAGTCACCTCCGGGGTTACGCCATGAACCTGTATCTAAAAAAGCATTGCCTTGAATTAAAAAATTATTCTTTTTATATAATATATGACGATATTCTGTATTTAAAACAATAACACCTGTTCCTCTATCAATAGTATTGCCAACCCCTCTAATATTTAAATTATTATCTACCGAAAATGGAGCGAAAGGAGAATCATCATTACTTGCTAAGCCAACACGTAATCTATTTGCCCAATTTCCTTTTTCTCCTATATTTCTAAAATAAAAAAAGTCATTCCACCAAATAGTAAAATTAGGTAGTTGCCGATGTATTGCATGTACATATTGAAAATTAAACACACTTCTAAAGCCAGTAACTTTTTCATAAGAATATTTTAATCTGTTATAATCATAAATAAACTTTATCAGCGATTTATCTACGACCAGTTTTTGAGGCACATCTGTACTCGTAGCACCCGATTTATATTTATAATCTTCGGTAAACAAATTATATCCCAATTCAATTCTATTTCTAAGGTTAAATTGATATAACCCTAATATCTCGTAAGAAATATTATTGTATTTATAATCTGCCGTAGTATTGTTAAAAAAAACAGGTTCTTGGGTTGTTAAATTCTGATAATTAAAAGCTATTCCGAGCTTGTTTGTAAAAAGAAAAGGAGCTCTAAAATTTATCGCAAAAGAATTATAAATATCCCGTTGAAAAAAACCTCCAAGACTCATATTTCTTCCAAAAAAATTGAACTCTGTCACACCTACTCTATAAGCAAATTCATCATCGTTGGTGGTATAGATGTTTCCGAACGGGATAATAGAAAAGTTTTCTTCAATATTTATAAAAACATTGTATTTATTACCTTCAGAATGAAAAACTTGAAAATAAGCATATGAAACACTAGGCAATCGCTTCAATAACGCTATATCTTCATTCAGCACTAAAGAATCTAATTTTTGATTAGCCTTAGATTTAATAATTTTCTTTATAAACGATGCCTTTGTTTTTTTTATCCCTTGAACTTTAACATTGGCAATAGTATCTTGCGCAAAGAGATCACAATAAAAAACTGTTAGACTCAATATTAATATATAAGATAACTTCATTATTGGGCCACGAAATTTTTCTCTAAATATAAATTAACCCAGTTATCTAAACTCACACCTAATAATGAAAAAATATAATCATTATTTAAAATTAGATTTTGGGGAGGTATTCTATTAATATGCAATACTACATTATCTAAATTGTAATATTGAAACATCGTATCTAAAGTATAGGTTCCTGATATAAACTCATTTTGTTTATTGGTAAGTACTTGAAAATAAATGGCATTTTCTGCAATAACCCCATCGTTCCAACTAAAAGAGGGCATTAAAGATTCTGAAAAATCAATTGATACGGCATCACTGTATTCAGTTGGTTTAGAACTATTCTTTAACCGTATTGGGTTTGATTTATGAAACTTGCCTTCGGTCTCAAAAGTTACAATGGCATAAGCTTCTTCTGTGCCTATTCTTACAAACCTTTTTAAATAGCCACCAAAAACATCTTCAATAGGCAATGTCTTTAAATTATAATTGGTAAAATCATTTGGGTTTACAGTTACAGAAGCAGTCTCAAAATATTGAATATTTTTAGCATCAGGTAAGGGGTAGTAATAAATATGTGAAATGGTATTATCTTCTTTTTTACTAGCTGCACAGGCTATAACTTCATCTAACTCTAACGACGCATTAGCAGCAATCAAGTTTTGAAGATTCTCTATATTCTGAATCTTATCATCTGAAGTACAAGATATAAGAATAAAAAGCACAAAAATAAGTACACTTTTAATTTGCATATAAGGTTCTAACTATTTTTTCAGCGGGTTTGTTCTGAGGAGTAAATCGATTATTTTGTTCACCTCCTACCTCATCATGATTATGAAACCATTTCCATAAAAATCCACCAGCAAACCATGTTTCATCCCAAAATTGATTATAAATGGCTTGTAGTCCGTTTGATTGTGCTTCCAAATTTACTGATTTTTCTACTCGTTTTGAATCCCAGGGTTCTTTACCCGAATAATCTATACTTCTATATCCATATTCTGTAAACAATATAGGTTTATTATACTTAGATTGTATTTTTTTAATTTCTTTTTTATGTACTTTCCAACCGTTTTCAAACTCATGAATGGTAGGTGTCTTTACTTCTGTTATTGGAAAATACGCATCAATTCCTATATAATCTAATTGATCCCAAAAGGTTACTTGTTTAAACTCATCCCAATTAGCTGCATATGTTAATTTTCCACTATAGATTTTTCTAATTTTATGAATTAAAGATGTCCAGTATTTCGGACGATTAAGTACGAATTTTTCTAATTCAGTCCCAATACAAAAAATATCAACCTCTAATTTTTGAGCTACTAGGGCATATTCTAAAATAAACTTTTCATACGTCTGTTCTAAAATTTTCCAAGATTCTTCAGATTCCATCGAGATATTGCCCGTGTATTCACCTCGCCAAACCCATATTTGAGGTTTCAACATTAACTTTATAGCTATATTTTGAAACTTATGACCGTACTGATGTATTCCCTTAACTCGCTCACCAAACCATTGCTTATCACTATTATAATCTACTTCGGGCGTTGATAGATCTCTAATAAAACCAAAGGGTATTAATGCAACATAATTAGCATTAATATTTTTTACTGGTTTTAAATGAATGTCTGATATACTATCTCTAGAAGCAACAAAATTTAACCCGTTAATTTTTTCATTTTTTTTTGTCTGACTCTCACAAGAGGTTAAACCAAAAAACAAAAGTGTTATTAAAAGGCAATTATAAAAATTCATAGTGCCTAAAAATAACACTTTATTTTCTTAAAACTGAGTTTAAAATAATGCTCTCAAACCAATATTAAAAGTTTGACCTAATCCAGTATCATTACCTCTTACAAAGTTAGTGTATAATGCTTCAATATTTAGTACTTTGGTTAACTGATACTTTACACCACCACCAAGCGCTGTAAAATCTTGACTAAAGTTATTGCCCAAATCTATTAGTTGAGAATGTTGAGCCAAACCTAAGACAGTAAATTTTGAACTAGGAAAATAACTTAAGAAAACTCCAGGAGTTAAGCGTAAGCTGTTATTTGCAAAGCTTTCATCTTTATCGCCAAAGTTATATTCTGAATTTAACTCAGTAAATAATTGCCAGTCTCCACTAGGAAAGGTATAATCATAGAAGAAGCGATTTTGAAATGTAAATCCTTTTTGATCTAAAAAAACGCCCTGTTCAGATTCATTATCAACCAGAGGAATGTGAAACGCTGATTGTATCGTAAAGTTACCTACATTCTTTATAGGATTAAATTTTATAGCTGGTGCAAAAGAGGTAAATCCTGAACGAGCTGAGCCTCTCTCACCATCAAAAGAAAATACGTCTAGCGCATCACGCCCACCTATAACATTAGAACGAAATTCTAATAAGAGCCCAATATTCAATGAACTATTTTCTGAAATTCCTGTAAAAACATCTACAGTAGAGGTAAAAAAAGTGTTTCGTGGTATATCTCTTTTATCTCCATTAGGTCCAAATAAATCTTTAGTTTCTGTATATAGGTTATTAAACCATTTAATATCCCATTGTCCTTTATTTAATAATTTAGAAGGCGTATAGGTTTGAATATTACTTCTAGTTTGACTATCATCATTATCCTCTTGTTGAGAAAATACTGAAAAAGTCATAATTAATAAAGCTAGTAATGTTATTGTTTTTTTCATCTTAAGTTTTTAAAAATTATATATTATTGTTTGTTTAAGTTCCAGTTATATGGAAAATAGCCTAACTTAAAATTAGATGGTATTTTTTCGGTTCTGTATTTATTGATAAAATCAATTTCTTTAGTTCCGTTCATTGTGAAATCTTCTTTATACCATTTTAAAATTTCTGATCCTTGTACACGTTTCTTTTTAGTATCTACTCTAAGAAACGTACCATTTAAAGCTATTTTAGTTTGCTTTTCTAATTGACTATCTAGCGTATTTGGCAAATACGCTTTATTAATTATTGGAGGACATCCCAATGCTCCACAAACCAATACAAAATGAAAGCGCGGATCTTTAAATTGAGCTCTGAGTAGCTTATGCTCTATATTATTTAACGTAATCGATTTACCTCCTAAATTATATTTAATTTTATCAAAAAAACCTGCTTTATCTAAAGGCGATTTAATTGGATAGTTATCTATTATACCTTTAATTACCGAAAGGTTATAGGCATTTATCCAAAAAGCTTGATAGTTCTTGGCATCACTTTTTAAAACACTTATTTTTTTTGCCATACTAAGTAATTCATTCAAACTAGTTTGATTTTCGTGAATACTACTGTAAGCTACTTTACCATTTGCTACATTCTTTTTAAAAAAGGTATCTGCTTTATTAAAAAATGTACTTAGGTTTTGTGAAAAGGTTAACGATGATGTAAAGACTATCGCTATAATTAAAATACTTTTTTTCATTTTTTCGTTTTTTACAAATCAACAGCAACTAAGTCGAAGAGAAGGTTGGATTCCTTACAGATACCAAATAATATTCTAAAAAAAATTATTTATAATCATTCTAAATTTGAAACTTCAATTAAGTTCTATTAAATTTATTCGACATAATACTAAGTAATCGTCAAACATGGATCATATTGTAATTATAGGAAATGGTATTTCGGGAGTTACGGCAGCTAGGCATATTCGAAAACTTTCTGATAAAAAAATCACCATTATTTCTTCTGAAACAGATTATTTTTTCTCTAGAACTGCACTCATGTATATATATATGGGACATATGAAGTTCGAACATACACAACCTTACGAAAAATGGTTTTGGAAGAAAAACAGAATCGAACTAAAGAAAGCATTAGTAACCAAAATACTAGATACTGATAAGGAATTAAAGTTAAGTGGTGGTGAAAAAATTTCTTATGACAAGTTAATTATCGCCACAGGTTCTAAACCCAATAAATTTGGCTGGCCTGGACAAGATTTAGACGGTGTTATGGGGATGTACCATAAGCAAGATTTAGAAAATCTTGAAAAATATGCACCTAATAATAAAGTATGTAAGCGTGCGGTAATAGTAGGTGGAGGCTTAATAGGTATTGAATTAGCAGAAATGCTTGCTACTCGCGATATACCTGTTACCTTTTTAGTGAGAGAAGATAGCTTCTGGGATGGTGTGTTGCCCGAAGGAGAAAGTGCTATGATTAATCGACATATAAAAAACCATCATATAGATTTACGCTTAGGCGTAAATCTTAAAGAGATTATTGCCGATGAAAACGGTAAAGCAAAAGCTGTTATAGTAGCAGAAACAGGTGAAGAAATTGCTTGCGACATGGTTGGTTTGACAGCAGGTGTCTCTCCTAATATAGCCTTTTTAAAAGATTCAAGTATTGAAACAGGCAGAGGGGTAAAAGTAAATCGTTTTTTAGAAACCAATAATAAAGATATATATGCTATTGGAGATTGTGCTGAGCAACATGAAGCTATTGGGCAAAGAAGACCTATAGAAGCTGTTTGGTACACTGGGCGTATGATGGGAGAAACTGTCGCACAAAGTATTTGTGGCAATAGAACAGAATACAAACCAGGGCATTGGTTTAACTCGGCTAAGTTTTTTGATATTGAATATCAAACGTATGGTTGGGTATTTTCAAAACCTCGAAAAAATGAAGCTCATTTTCACTGGAGACATACTGATGATACTAAATGTATTACCATATGTTATGATATTAATACCAATTTATTTTTAGGTATTAACACCTTTGGTATAAGAATGAGACATGAAGTTTTTGATCGTTGGTTAACTGAAAAAAGAGATGTAGATCATGTTATCTTAAATTTAAAAGATGCAAATTTTGATCCTGAATTTTTCTCTTCTTATGAAAAGGAAATAATCACTTCATTTAAAACTAATTTAACTACAGCATAATGAGTACTATTCAGAGAAATATGTCTCTTACAGGAGACGCCTCAAATTACTTAAACCCTCTTCAAAAAATAGGAACTATTGTCGGTTTAGCAGGACTGGCAATAATAATATTCTCCCTTTTTAATGATTTTACTAACAAAGCGATATGGCTTACAAGTTCTTTATTGTCAATTATTATTGGTATTTTATTATTTTCTAAAGGATTATATGCTAATAAGCTAGAAGGTATAAAAAACCATGGTGTATGGTTTAAAAGTATTTCGAGTCGTGGCTTCTGGGGTTGGGTGGCAGCAGTAGCTCTAACAGGTTTTTATATTATACTTTATTTCTATGCTGAATTACTAGGTCTTAATGCAGAAAAAAATACTGGTATTGTAGCCTTATTTGATCCGTTAAGTTATGCGTTAAGTGGTAATCCAGCCAGTCAATGGTTCGTATATGGTACTTTGTACACCGTTGCCATATTAGCCTTTGGTATAAAGTTTATATGGAAATATCGCCATAATAAATATGAACAATTACGAACTGTAAGCGTCATGTTTTTTCAGACAGCATTTGCGTTTTTAATTCCTGAATTAATGGCACGGTTAAACAGCGATACTTTTTCTCTACCCTATAACGATCTAAAGAATATGTGGCCATTAAACTATTACGCCTTTGAAGGATGGAGAGTAGATCAATTTATAAATGCCGGAAATATTGGTCTGGTACTTTTAATTTTTGCTGTATTATCTGTATTCGTTATCTCCCCTATCCTTACTTATAAATTCGGAAAGCGTTGGTATTGTTCTTGGGTATGTGGCTGCGGAGGTTTAGCAGAAACTGCAGGCGATTCTTTTAGACAGTTAAGTGATAAGCGTATGGTTGCTTGGAAGGTTGAACGTTGGGTAATACACTCAGTGCTAGTATTTTCTATAATAATGACTACAGCTGTAATAAGTACCTATTTAGGATATGATTCCACTAAATATTGGCTAACTAAAGATTTATTTTTAATTGGTGTAGCTGTCTTCCTAGGAGTCTTATTTGCAGTAATATGGTACTTTAAAAAAGAAGAACTGGCCAAAGACGCACGCTATGGAGCCATAGGATACTTGGTCATTGTACTCTCGCTAATTGCTATTCATTATTTTTCGGGTTCAGCTAATGAAAAAATATTTTTATTCGACCAGGGGCAAATAAAATCACTTTATGGCTTCTTAATTGGAGCTGTATTCTCTGGAGTTATTGGAACTGGGTTTTATCCTATTTTTGGAAATCGTGTATGGTGTCGAATGGGGTGCCCGATGGCTGGTATTTTAGGTATTCAGCAACGTTTATTTTCAAAATTCAGAATTACTACCAATGGCGGGCAATGCATTTCCTGTGGTAATTGTTCTACGTATTGTGAAATGGGTATCGACGTTCGATCCTATGCTCAAAAAGGTGAAAATATAGTACGTGCTAGCTGTGTTGGGTGTGGTATTTGTTCTGCAGTATGCCCTAGAGGGGTATTAAAATTAGAAAATGGTTCACAAAACAGACGTATAAATCCTACTGACGTTTTGTTGGGAAATGATGTTGATCTAATGAAATTAATTAATGAGAAATAAAATAGCCATACTATTTTTTATTACCGCAACTTCTTTATGTGCCCAAAAAAAATATCAGAAAGAATATTTTAAGAATGGCATTTTAAAAGAAGAAGGTTGGCTGTCTAATAATATAAAAAATGCCTATTGGAAATTCTATTACGAAAATGGAGAAAAAGAACGTGAAGGTCATATGGCATTAGGTTTACCAACTAAATATTGGCACTTCTATTACCCTAATGGTAAATTAAAAAAAGAGGGACATTATACTAATGGACAAAAAAATAAATGGTGGATTTTTTATACTTCTAACGGTAAAATAGATTATAAATGCCAATTCAAAAATAATATAAAAACAGGCTATTGCCTAATATACGATAACGACAAAGTGGTAAAAGCAGCAAAATATTTAAATGGTAAAAAATTACAAGAGTGGACAGATTTAAAGTCCTTCAAAAAAGACAATAAACTTTCTGATTTGCGATAGATGAAAGAGATTATAAAAGTAATTATCCCAGCATATAATGAAGAAGATTCTATTGCAAGTGTAATTAAAGATATTCCGAATTTTGTTGACGAAGTGATTGTAATTAGTAATAATTCAACCGATAATACTGTAAAAAATGCTAAAAACGCTGGAGCTAAAGTTTTAGAAGAAACAAGAAAAGGATATGGGTATGCATGTCTTAAAGGTATGGAGTACATAGCTATGCAAAAAGATAAGCCTTCTATAGTAGTCTTTTTAGATGGAGATTATTCTGATTATCCTGAACAGCTCACCGAAATTATAGCTCCTATACAAAATAATAATATTGATTTTGTAATTGGATCCCGTGTTAAACGACTACGTGAACCAGGATCGATGACGCCGCAACAAATCTTTGGTAATTGGTTAGCTACCATTTTGATGAAGCTGTTTTTTGGAGCTAAATTCACAGATCTTGGCCCGTTCAGAGCCATTAAGTATGAAAGATTACTTGACCTTGTCATGGAGGATAAAACATATGGATGGACCATAGAAATGCAATTAAAAGTACTAAAACAAAAATTATCTTATACTGAAGTACCTGTTAAATATAGAAATCGTATTGGAGTTTCAAAAGTATCAGGTACACTAAAAGGAAGTATAATGGCAGGTATTAAAATTTTAAGTTGGATATTCAAATACAGTTTTAAATAATGATTTTAGAATTTATAGTAATTGTAGTCTATGCGCTAGCACTTATCTTGATTTTTATATATGCTATAGCGCAATTAAACTTGCTATTTAACTATTTAGCATCTAAAAAAATTAAAGACACAAGCTCAAAATTTGATCTTACAAATCCTGATGAAGTTCCCTATGTAACTATACAACTTCCTATTTATAATGAAATGTATGTCACAGAGCGACTTCTAAGTAACATTTCGAAAATAAAGTATCCGAGAGAAAGACTTGAAATTCAAGTACTAGATGATTCAACCGATGAATCTGTTATCGCGACAGCGAATCAAATTAAAGAATTACAAAATACTGGACTCGACATTCAACATATACGAAGAAATAACCGTGAAGGCTTTAAAGCTGGGGCATTAAAGGAAGGCTTAAAAACAGCAAAAGGTAATTTTGTAGCCATTTTCGATGCAGATTTTTTACCAAAGAGCTGCTGGCTAGAAAAAACTGTTCCCTATTTTAAAGACCCTGAAATTGGTGTAGTACAAACACGATGGGGGCACATCAATAGAGATTATTCAACACTTACTAAAGTACAAGCTTTTGCGCTCGATGCTCATTTTACATTAGAACAAGTAGGAAGAAATAGCCAAGGACACTTTATAAATTTTAATGGTACCGCGGGTATATGGCGTAAACAATGTATTATAGATGCTGGTAATTGGGAAGGAGATACACTTACAGAAGATTTAGATCTTAGCTATAGAGCACAATTGAAAAACTGGAAGTTTAAATATCTAGAAAATGTAGAAACACCTGCTGAATTACCTGTAATTATAAGTGCAGCAAGATCTCAGCAATTTAGATGGAACAAAGGAGGAGCCGAGAATTTTCAGAAAATGTTAAAAAGAATTATTGTAAATGATACTATCTCAGTAAAAACAAAAATTCACGGTATATTACATTTATTGAATAGCTCTATGTTTACATGTATATTAATAGTAGCTATTTTAAGTATTCCGGTTTTGTATATTAAGAATGAATACGCACATTTAAAGATGTACTTTTTTTTAATGAGTTTTTTTGTAATTAGTACATTCATATTTTTTATATGTTATTGGTTTATGTATAAAAAAATATATAATGGTAAATTCACCACATTTTTAAAATATATACGAGATTTTTTTGTATTTTTTTCTATAGCAATGGGATTTTCATTGCATAATACTATAGCAGTTATAGAAGGTCATTTAGGTAAGAAAAGTGAATTTATAAGAACACCAAAATTTAATATTAATTCCCTAAAAGACAGTTGGGAAAATAATAAATACATTAATAAAAAAATATCTATTAATACAATTATTGAAGGGCTATTAGCACTGTATTTTGCCTTTGGGATGTATAGTGCTTTTGTGGTTGGTGATCAAGGTGGTGATTTTGGACTATTTCCGTTTCATTTAATGCTATTCATTGGTTTTGGTTATATGTTCTATAAATCTATCTTCTCAAAAGCTTAAACATTAAAGTGGGAATACGTATAAATATAGATCAGTATAAAATTCCCATTTTGTTTATCGTATTTAGTGCTTTTGGGTACTATTATTTTGCATATCACTTAGTAAGAAGTGATTATACCTCACTAGTTTTAATTTACACTGCTTTATTTTTCTTATTTTATCTCTTAACATTTTATAAGAAGTATGATTTTAAATTTTTAATCTTTGCTTCATTTTTTTTACGATTACTATTTCTTTTTTCGACCCCTAATTTATCACAAGATTTCTATAGATTTATCTGGGATGGAAGGTTGATTCTTGAAGGTCTTAACCCCTATGTGTCTCTTCCCGAAACTTTTATACAACTAAAAAATTATCCAGTTCAGCAAGCTCAAGAACTCTATAATGGTATGGGAGCTCTTAATGGGAGTCATTATACCAACTACCCTCCTATTAATCAGTTATGCTTTTACATTGCAGCTTTACTTTCAAACAAAAGTATTTTAGGTTCAGTAGTAATAATGCGAGTTTTAATTATCTTAGCAGACCTAGGTATCTTATATTTTGGAAAGAAAATATTAGAAAAACTTCAACTTAATCCTCACCGTATCTTTTGGTACTTGTTAAATCCTTTTATTATTATTGAGTTAACAGGAAATCTCCATTTTGAACCAGTAATGATCTTTTTTCTTGTACTAACTCTTTACTTACTTCAAAATAATAAATGGATAAGTGCATCTGTGGCACTTGCATTCTCTGTTTCTGTTAAGCTTATCCCTTTAATCTTTCTGCCATTATTTTATCAATGGTTCATCAAAATGGGAAACTCCTATTGGGTAGGGTTTAAAAAATTAGCATTCTTTTATTCTTTCACACCAATCACAATTATTTTACTATTCCTTCCATTTTATAATCAAGAATTTATAATCAAGTACGCTGACTCAGTTGGTTTGTGGTTTAGAAATTTTGAATTTAACGCTAGTATTTATTATATCGCTCGCGAAATTGGTTACACTTTCAGAGGTTATAATGAAATAGCTATTATTGGAAAAAGAATACCCTTAGTGGTTATTTCTTTTGTATTGTTGGTCAGCTTTCTAAGAAAAAACAAAAGTATTACCGAACTAATTACCGCAATGCTTCTAGTCATAAGTTTTTATTATTTCATGTCAACCACCGTACATCCTTGGTATATCGCAACGCTTGTAATTTTAACTATTTTTACCAACTATAAATTTCCTTTGATTTGGAGTTTTATTGTCATAATAAGCTACTTAGCCTATGCTAATAATAATAACACTGAAAATCTATGGATAATTGGACTAGAATATAGTATAGTCTATGCTGTTCTTCTTTGGGATATTAGTAAAAACACAAAACTTATAATACCAAAATTTTATAGTAGATAACTAATTATTGCATTTACACCTCTACTATTGTTTGTTCTTTTGTTTCAAAAACGTAGGTATATAACCACATTAATGTAAATGTTGGAACTACATCTAAAAATGGCATTGCCTCTTCAAAAAAGGAAATTGCTGCTGCAATTTTACCTTTTCTCCCTGGGTACATTTTAGTCATTAGGTAGGCTGACATTGGAGCCCAAGCAATATCGAATACCGGAACAACAAATGAAGCATAACCAATGGCGTCAAATACTAAACTCTTTGCTAGTTTTTTATATTTATTTTCTATCATGTTTTGTTTTTTGATTAATATTTACATCTATTATTAAGCAAAAAAAGTGCCAACTTTTATGATAAATCAGAACTAATTAATTTTAAAAATTCTGTACGGGTTTCCATACTCTTAAATGCACCTCTAAAACCAGATGTTGTAGTCACAGAATTTTGCTTTTGTACACCTCGCATCATCATACACATATGACTTGCTTCAATAACTACGGCCACTCCTTGGGGTTCTAACACATTGTTAATACAATTCAAAACCTGATCTGTAAGACGCTCTTGTACTTGTAATCTTCTGGCAAAAATATCAACAACTCTAGGTATTTTACTTAATCCCACAATTTTTCCATTAGGTATGTATGCTATATGCGCTTTTCCAAAAAAAGGTAGCATATGGTGTTCACATAAAGAATACAATTCTATGTCTTTTATGATTACCATTTCTGAATAATCTTCATCAAATAAAGCTGATTTCAAAACCTTTTCAGCATCCATCTCATAACCAGAAGTAAGATATTGCATTGCTTTTGAAGCTCTTTCAGGAGTTTTTAATAACCCATCGCGTGATACATCTTCACCAATATTCTCTATAATAGATCGATATTTTGCTTTAATATCATCTGTAACATCAATATTATATTCTTCAAACTTTCTGTAAGGCATATGTACTATTGTTTATTACGAAAATAGGCATAAAAAAGGAGATTTGCCGAAAAACAAATTTCAACAAATCTCCAAAACCAAAAATCAACCAAATTTTCTAACTCTTTTTGAGTTTATTTTTATATTTTTTTATAAACTTTTCTAATTTAGGATTTATTACTGCTCTACAATATCCTTGATTTTTATTGTTATTGTAATAATTCTGGTGATAATTTTCTGCAACAGTATAATTGTTAATTTCAGTAATTTCTGTTACAATTTTATCATCAAAAACTTTTTCTTTTTCTAAATCGGCTATCATCTTCTCTGCTTCAGCTTTTTGCTCATGATTATGATAGAAAATAGCCGACCTGTATTGCGTGCCTACATCTGCACCTTGTCTATTTAATGTTGTTGGGTCATGTGTATTAAAAAACACATCTAACAATTCTCTAAATGAAATTATCTTCGGGTCATAACTTAATCTAATTACCTCAGCATGTCCAGTCGTACCCGTACAAACCTCTTTATAAGTAGGATTTTTTACTGTACCTCCAGCATATCCAGACTCAACCTTATATACGCCTTCTAATTGTTCAAATATAGCTTCGGTACACCAAAAACATCCGTTACCGAAAGTTGCTAACTGTAAATCTTTTTGCATCTCTGTACTCATTACTATTTTAGAATTCTTAGTCACCTCTTTAGCGGATAAATTACATGATGATAAACCTAAAATAAAAATGAAAAATATACTTTTTTTGATCACCTAAATTTGCTTTCACAATATAGACGTCTAAATTACTTTTTAATTACATCGAAAAGAAAAATTTAACATTAGTTTAAGAGCTTTTAACATGTAGTTAATTGCTTCGAATAAGTTTACGTGGAAACTGTACTAAACTCTCTGCTCCATTCTTACCTACAGAGGCTACTCCGAAAAGATAATTATCGATTACAATATCTTTTAACGTGTAATCTGTTACTTTACCTACAAATCGGCTATACTGCCATTGCGGCGAAGTAGTATCACGCCAATAAATTTTATAACCGAGTATAGTAGTATCATCTACAGTATCCCATTGCAATCGTGTAGATGGTTGCACGATACCACCTATTTTTACATTTTTTGGTTCTGGTGGTGAAGCGGCCAAAGATGCCAAAGTCAATGCATTAACAGCTGTTAATTTAGCAGCATACTCAAAATTTACAGATTCAATTACATCACCGTATTTAATACCATTTTCTGTTCGTACATCTTGATGCTGCTCGTTATAATTTTCGTGTGTTTCCATAATACGTACTCCCGTAAAACCTTCATCATTAAATGGTCGATGATGCCCTCCTCTACCAAAACGATCTAAACGATAGATCATGATGGCATCTAAATTGGTCATATACGCATCCGTTAATTTATCAATATAACGCGCTAATTGTCGTGAAGGTCCATCAATTTCACCACCATAAAAACGCATGGCTCTCTTTTCGTTATCTGTAGCGACCATAGAAATAGCTTCAGAAAATACTCTAAATGTACTATTATCAATCACACCGTCAATTCCTTTAATATTACCTATCATATCATTGTTTAGTACGCCCACAATATCCCAACCTTTTTCTTTGGCCACTTTTGCCATATGTTGTCCACCATATAATCCTTGTTCTTCACCAGAAAGCCCTGCATAAATGATAGAAACAGGAAATTTATACTTACTTAAAACTCTAGCAGCTTCTATAGTACCCGCCATACCCGATGCATTATCATTCGCACCTGGTGAATCTGAAGTATAATTATTGGGATCAGAAACTCGAGAATCGATATCGCCAGACATGATGACATATCTATTTGGATATTTAGAACCCCTTTGTATCGCTAATACATTTACTACCTCAACATCTTTTACAATGCGACGTTCATTTTTTGGTACTAAGTTCCGTTGAAAACTAACTTCTAAGCAATTATTACATCTTTTTGAAATCAGATCAAATTCAGATTTAATCCAACGGCGAGCTGCACCTATCCCTCTTGTTTTAGAGACCGTATCAGACAAGGTATGTCGCGTGCCAAAATTTACCAATTTACGTATATCTTTTTCGATACGCTCTGCAGATGGCGCTATGGCTATTTCTGCAAGCGTTTTTGAAATCTCACTTTGAGATAAAACTGAAAATGTTGTTAAAGCTGCTATTAAGAATACTATTTTTTTCATTGTAATTCGAGTTTATTTGTAAATTTACGACATTCAGAATTATTTAATCAATGAGGAAACTATTTATACTAACATTTTTTTTAAGTTCACTAATCGCCTTTTCACAAGATCCAGCTATTCAAACTATACAAGTAAATGATGATTCACCAAAATTTTGGGATCATGTTCGTTTTGGAGGTGGACTTGGGTTTGGTTTTGGAAATAATTCAACTGTAATTAATATATCACCAAGTGCCATTTATGATTTTCAAAATGGCTTTGCTCTAGGTACTGGGATAGGATACTTGTATTCTAAGGTAGGAGATTTTAGATCGAATGTGATAAGCCCAGGATTAATAGCTTTATATAACCCAGCAGAACAAATTCAATTGTCATCAGAATTTGAGTACTTATTTGTGAATCAAAAATTAGGAGATTTGCGAGATAAAAGAGAAATACCAGCTTTATATTTTGGGCTTGCCTACAGAACGGGTTGGGCTGCTTTTGGGGTTAGGTATGATGTATTGTACAACGAACAAGATAGTATTTTTGCTTCGCCATGGTCACCTATCATTCGTGTATATTTTTAAAGTACTAAAAATGCAGTTTCATTCCTTCGTGAGATGCTTTGAAACCAAGATTTTCATAAAATCGTAAAGCATCTGTTCTTTTCTTATCGGTAGTTAATTGCACTAAATGTGCACCTCTTTCTTTAGCTCTTTTGATTGCCCATTTAAATAAATCTTCACCCAAACCTTTTCCACGTTGATCATTGCGTATGCGAACTCCTTCAATTTGAGCTCTGACACCACCTTGATATGTTAAATATTGTAAAAAACTCAACTGTAATGTTCCAATTACTTTATTATCTTCATTTTCAACAACAATTAATTCTTGATTTTTATCATCAATAATGTTTTCAAATGCTTCATAATATACTTTGGGTAATGGATCTCTATAAGCTTCTCTAAGTTTTCCCAATTCATCATTAGCTATCATCGCAACAATGTAAGGTACATCATCTCTTGTCGCTTTTCTTAATGTCATATTAATACAAGGCTTTTAATTCTCTAATCAATTTTTCCAGCATTTCATCTGTAAAGTCAAGATGTGTTGTAATTCGTAATTTTCCTTGCCCCATACCTACAATGAGAATATTTCTATCTTTTAACTTTTGAATAAATTTTTGCTCATCAATAGTATCTTGAATCGTAAAAATGATAATATTGGTTTCAACAGGTTCAACTTTCTTAATATATGACTGAGCAGTTAACACGTTGGCAATTTCTTTTGCTTTGCTATGATCTTCAGCTAATCTTTTAACATGATTATCGAGTGCATAGACACCTGCAACAGCTAAATAACCTACTTGCCGCATACCGCCACCTAATCGCTTGCGAATACGTAAGGCCTCGTTGATATGTGTCTTATTACCTAATAGAATTGAACCTACAGGACATCCTAATCCTTTTGACAAACAAATAGAAATAGTATCAAACAATGCTCCATATTGTTTTGGAGTCTCTTTTTTTGCTATTAAAGCATTAAAAAGTCTAGCACCATCAAGGTGATATGCTAGATCATGAGTATTACACACCTTTCGAATTCTTTGTAACTCTTCAAAATTCCAACACGCACCGCCACCTTTATTGGTTGTATTTTCTATGGTGACTAATGAGGTGAATGCTTCATAAATGTGGTCTTTATTTTTTACGTGCTTTTTTACCTGATCTGCCGTAAACATTCCTCTTTCTCCATCTATTAAATTGCAACTTACCCCAGCATTTGCAGCAGGACCACCGCTTTCATAATTATATACATGCGCCCATTTATCACAAATAATCTCATCTCCAGGTTTTGTGTGCAACATAATAGCAGTTTGATTTGCCATGGTGCCTGAAGGAAAATACAACGCAGCTTCTACTCCAAATGATTCTGCAATCTTTTGTTGTAAAGCATTTACTGATGGATCATCACCAAAAACATCATCTCCAACTTCAGCAGATAACATGGCATCTAACATCCCTTTTGTGGGTTTTGTTACTGTATCGCTAATAAGGTTAATGTTCATTAAGTGTTTGATGTTAGAGAATACTAAAAAACTTATACTTAATAGTTACCTATTGGAGAGCCATCAGGAATTTTCGGCGCTTTGGTTCTTTTAAATGTTTTGGGGTTCTTTAGAAAAGCATCTATCTGCCTAGCGATTGTTTTATCATACAATTTTTGGTTTCCAACAGATTTACTTGATTTTAAATATGATGAAATTTTATATAATTGTTCCAAAACAATCACATTAACTTGTTGATACGAATCTTGGTCACCAGCTAAATACATTAATTGATTCAACACCCTATTATTTACAACATTTTGTAATTCATTTAAATACGGGTCTTTATAAGATTTTTTAAATGAAGCATTTATAATATCTTCTAAAACCTCATTCAACCCCAATTGACTTTTATCTAAACTTTTATATTGTAATAATCTAGACACGCGATCAGGATGTAGTACTAATTCTAATGTCATTTGAGAAGTAGTCTCAACAGCTCCAAAAGGATCGAACGCTACTCCATTTTTACTTTTAAATGATTCTCTACTTCTACCATATCCCATAGCTCTTGGTGGAAATAAATCTAATTTAGATTTTGGGATTGCAATTTCATTTACATCTATAGTTTTTAAAATTGCTTTTAAGGCTTTTCGCTGTTTAGCGGGGTCAGCATGCTTTACAACTAATTGCGGTCCGTCTTTTACAGCATAGTTATATTCAAGGCCTCCAACAATTTTAGCTACGGCTTCTGTTTGATACCTATGAAAGAAGTATAAAGGAACAAAAACATCTTCTAACACTGAATACGGTTCTTTTGATTTTATATTATCCTTTGAAAAATTAGCAATTGCTGTTTTGCGTATTGCTAGAACATTCGCCAACTCATCGATAACATCATTACCATTATCCCAAAGATGTGCTGTTATACTTGCGCTTCCTTGTGGTCTTGCATCTTGATCAGACAGAAAACGTAATCCATTATTAAAAGCATCATCTAAAATCTTTTGCAATCCCTCCTCTTCATTATCTATAAAATCCTGATAAAAATAAGCCACCGTAACTTTATCCCAGTCTCCAATTCCAACAGCATACGCATTAGAGAAATCTATGTTACCATCTTTTAATCTTATTTGCGGATGCGGATAATCCATCACAGAACTTCTATTAATCGTACTGGCTACATAATTATGTGCAAACCCTAAGGTATGCCCCACTTCGTGTGCCGAGAGTTGCCGAATACGTGCAATGGCCATTTCAAGAGCAAATTTATCATCTACACTACCATTAACATAAGGTGCCTTTAATGCTTGAGCGATCATATAATCTTGCCGAATACGCAGTGAACCCAAACTTACATGGCCCTTTATAATTTCGCCCGTTCGAGGGTCAGATATGCTGCTTCCGTAACTCCACCCGCGAGTCGAGCGATGTACCCATTGAATCATGTTATATCTTAGATCTAATGGATCAGCCCCTTCAGGTAATAGCCGAACTTGAAATGCATCTTTATAACCAGCAGCTTCAAAAGCTTGATTCCACCATCTGGCTCCATCTAATAGTGCTGAACGTACAGGTTCAGGCGTTCCTCTATCTAAGTAATAAATAATCGGTTCTTTGGCTTCACTAACCGCAGCCGTAGGATCTTTTTTTTCTAAGTGATGACGATATACAAAGCGCTTTTTTATAGACTCATTAACAGGTGTGGCATAATCCATATAGGTCATGGGATATCCACCAGCGCGCGGATCGAAAACACGTGGCTTGTAATTATTATCTGGTAACTCAACAAAAGAGTGATGTTGATGCGAAGTAATTGCTGATGCATCTGGTGTAACACTTCTAATATTATATCCAGTTGCCTTGCCCGTAAACGTTAACATAACGTCAAACTCAACATTTTTAGGAAATGCTTTGGTACGTTCTAAATTAAAAGCACTTCGAGATTTATCTAATTTATAATTCCCTTGTTTTTGCGCACTCAATTTGTTAACCACACCATGTGCATCACGCATTAAGAAATCAGTGGCATCAACAAGATATTTTCCTTTACTTTCTTTATCTATTTTAAATCCCCACAGCACTGATTTTGCAAAAGCCTGTTCTATCGACTTTCTCTCTTCTTCATTATTGGTAATAGCTCTGTAATCTTGATTGGGTTGAATGAGTAACAATTTGTTTCCTGCCTTTTTAAATTTTACTACGGCACCACCACCTAGTTGTCCTCTATCTAATCCTATATCGTTAGAACCTAAGCCTTCAGATAAGGCGTTTACGTATAAAAATTCTTCACCTACATTATCAACAACGATAAATATTTTATCATTGGCAGAATCGTAATAAAAATCGAAATAACCTGTATGCTTTTTTACATTTGTATCATTTTCAAAAAATTGTGCGAAAGAAATGGTTACAAAAAGTAAAAAAGCAACCGAAAGAATATATTTTTTCATTTGAGTGCGTGTTAGATAGTTAGCCTCGCTAATGTAATGAGAAATCTGCAAAAGTAAAATGATTTAAATTTTTAATTGCACTCTAAAAGCTTATTTTTGTCTTTTATGATTACACAAGAACAACTAAAGGATATAGATGAGCGAGTAGATAAGCTTAAAGGCTATTTAGAAATAGACAAAAAGCTTATTGAAATTAGCAACGAAGAGGAAAAAACTGCAGATCCAAGCTTTTGGGATGACCCCAAGAAAGCAGAAGTACTAATGAGATCTTTGCGATTTAAAAAGAAATGGGTAGAAGATTATAATACTGTTAAAACTGACAGTGAAGAGCTACAAATTCTTTATGATTTTTATAAAGAAGGGGAAGCTACTGAAGAGGAGATTATGAAAATCTACCATAAAACCAATGAATTTTTAGAAGACCTTGAGTTTAAAAATATGCTTTCTGAAGAAGGCGATGACCTAAGTGCAGTACTACAAATTACAGCTGGAGCTGGAGGAACAGAAAGTTGTGATTGGGCTTCGATGTTGATGCGTATGTATATGATGTGGGGAGAAAAACACGGGATGAAGATTAAAGAATTAAACTACCAAGGTGGAGATGTAGCTGGTATAAAAACAGTATCACTGCAGTTTGATGGTGATTATGCTTTTGGTTGGTTAAAAAGTGAAAATGGAGTACATCGTTTAGTACGAATTTCTCCTTTTGATAGTAATGCTAAACGACATACCTCATTTGCTTCTGTTTATGTGTATCCAGTAGCAGATGATTCTATTGAAATAGAAATAAATCCTGCAGATATAGAAATCACTACGGCACGATCTAGCGGCGCAGGTGGTCAAAATGTAAATAAGGTTGAAACTAAAGTACAATTGACTCATAAACCAACAGGCATACAGATTTCATGTTCTAATTCGCGTTCACAGCATGATAATAGGGCTACTGCACTACAAATGTTAAAATCTCAATTATATCAAATAGAGTTGGAAAAACGACAAGAAGCGAGAGCAGATATCGAAGCCAACAAACTAAAAAATGAGTGGGGAAGTCAGATTCGTAATTATGTAATGCACCCCTACAAACTAGTGAAAGATGTACGTACAGCAGAAGAAACGGGTAATGTAGATGCCGTTATGGATGGCGATATAGACGCATTTTTAAAAGCATTTCTGATGAGTCAAGGACAAAAATAAGATTAAGTATGCCTAAAATAACTACCATCATATACGACCTCGGTGGTGTCCTAATCGACTGGAACCCAAAATATGTATATCGCCAAGTATTTAATGGTGATGAAGCCAAAGTAGATTGGTTTTTAAATACTATTTGCACACATGAATGGAACGAAGAACATGATGCTGGCAGACTTATAGAAGACGGTAATAAAATACTCATTCAACAGTATCCTGAACATGAAACCTTGATCAGGACTTATTATGAACGTTGGCATGAAATGTTAGGAGGCCCTATACCAGAAGGAGTAGAGATGTTAACTAAAATCAAAGAGGCAGATAACCATGCTTTGTATGCGCTTACCAACTGGAGCGCAGAAACCTTTCCTGTCGCGCTAGAACGCTATGAGTTTCTACATTGGTTTAAAGGTATTGTAGTTTCAGGATCTGAAATGACTCGAAAACCGTTTCGAAAAATATACGATATTATTTTAGATCGCTATCGCTTAACTCCTGAACATTGTGTTTTTATCGATGATAATCTAAAAAATGTAGAAGCTGCCCGCGAGCTGGGGATTCATGCTATACAGTTTAAAAACAGTAGGCAGTTAACCAATGAGCTCAATCATCTAGGAGTGACTTTTTAATACACTAGCGATTGAGACTTCTCAATCACCCACCAGAAGCGAGTTCATTTCGCAATGATAGATTAAATGGACAGTCATTTCGAACAAATGTGAGAAATCTCATTAATCAAATCAGATCTCTCGTCGTTCGTTCCTCTCTCTGTCGAGATGACTAAATATAACCTGATTGTCATTTCGAACGAATGTGAGAAATCTCTATATTTAACAATGCTCCATAAGTATTTTGTTTATATCATAACCAACGAAAATAGAACCACTCTTTACATAGGTATAACAAACAATATCCAAAAACGCCTTTCACAGCATTATTTTGATAGTAAAAACTTAAAGAAATCATTTGCTGGAAAGTATAATTGCTATTATTTACTTTACTATGAGGAATTTGAAGATATCAACACCGCCATCTTAAGAGAAAAAGAAATAAAGAAACGGAGAAGAGAGAAAAAAGAAAAGCTCATTAATTCTTTTAATCCAAAATGGGAATTTTTAAACGGTCAGGTGATTTAGATTTCTTAATCACCCACCAGAAGCGAGTTCATTTCGCAATGATAGATTAAATGGACAGTCATTTCGAACAAATGTGAGAAATCTCATTAATCAAATTAGATCTCTCGTCGTTCGTTCCTCTCTCTGTCGAGATGACTGAATATAACCTGATTGTCATTTCGAACGAATGTGAGAAATCTCTATATTTAACAATGCTCCATAAGTATTTTGTTTATATCATAACCAACGAAAATAGAACCACTCTTTACATAGGTATAACAAACAATATCCAAAAACGCCTTTCACAGCATTATTTTGATAGTAAAAACTTAAAGAAATCATTTGCTGGAAAGTATAATTGCTATTATTTACTTTACTATGAGGAATTTGAAGATATCAACACCGCCATCTTAAGAGAAAAAGAAATAAAGAAATGGAGAAGAGAGAAAAAAGAAAAGCTCATTAATTCTTTTAATCCAAAATGGGAATTTTTAAACGGTCAGGTGATTTAGATTTCTTAATCACCCACCAGAAGCGAGTTCATTTCGCAATGACAGATTAAATGGACAGTCATTTCGAACAAATGTGAGAAATCTCATTAATCAAATCAGATCTCTCGTCGTTCGTTCCTCTCTCTGTCGAGATGACTAAATATAACCTGATTGTCATTTCGAACGAATGTGAGAAATCTCTATATTTAACAATGCTCCATAAGTATTTTGTTTATATCATAACCAACGAAAATAGAACCACTCTTTACATAGGTATAACAAACAATATCCAAAAACGCCTTTCACAGCATTATTTTGATAGTAAAAACTTAAAGAAATCATTTGCTGGAAAGTTTGCAAAAGACTCCCTGAGTACAAATCCTAAAAAAAGCAGGGTTAAGAAAGCATAATACACATCTAACTCACTAATTACATCTAAACTCTTACCAGAAATCATTTTATTAATAGTAGGTAATAAAGAAAATAAGAAGGGTAAGCCTATAATTAAATCCAATACTTCGATTTAATTATATGCGCTATTTGCTTTGGCAAATAGCGAAACCAGGGTAAGGCAAGTAGAATAAATAAACTATTTAGCAGTGATAGAATACTACGCCAACCATCAGTAAGCAAAGAATTCTGAGCATCAATATAGGTAAAATAACATCTATTAATCCTGATACACTCCAACATAAAATGCTTAGTGCAAGCCATACCTGACCAAAGTCATTTTGCAGCTTACCTATGTGCCACCATATTGCTAATAGTGCAACAAAAGCAAAAAGGCAAACAGAAAATTGCCACCAACCATAAAATCTTATTATTTCATTTACTGCTTCCAATTATTATATAAATCGAATTATTTAATTTAGTCTTTATCATCACTTTTAAGAATTCCATATTTTATCTTTAAGCGCTTTACACCCCATTCTTTCGCCTTTTTAATGTCTTTACCCATATAGACGTCTATTTGTTTTCTTTTACGACGATGCATTTTATCTTTAACTAAATAAATACCATCTAATCCTTCAATTTTAATTGGTGTGTTATGACCTAATCCTAGTTTTACCAAATCTCTGGAAATAGCAACACATTTCATCCTTGGTTTTAAGGTGTCTCCCCAAGCTGCAATACTAGGATTTCCTAGCGTTTGTGCTTTTGTAGAATTATATGCTGTCGCTTTTATTTCTATTTCTTTCCAAACATATAGATCTTCTTCCTTTTTACACGAAAAAACTATAAATATTACTATGAAAGGTACATATCTCATGTAGGTAAATCTATTAATTTAAACCTAAAGGTGTCGTTTGTTGTTTTTTGAGCTAGTCTGTTAATAGATTCTTCTGTTACCTGCAGTATTCTTGGATAGCCACCCGTAACTCCACAATCTCGCATTAAGAGTATTAAGGTACCTGAAGGTGTTAATTGTACAGTACCTGGCATCATTGAAGAGGTAAGCATAGCTTCTAGTTCGTTCTCTATTGTTTCGGTCAATTTATATCCCATTCTGTTGTTTTTACTCGAAATAGTAAAGTTTGTCTGTTTTAAAAACAATTGTTGTTGAGCATTCAACAAATCGAATTCTGGACCTTTATAGACCTCAACAATTTGATTTTTAAAATGATGAATGTTTTCTTTAATATGCGAGAAAGGAAGACTTTCTTGTGAAGTATAAGGCTCATAAAAAATCTCATCATCTTTCTGCAATATATGTTTCTTGGTGATTTCTTTGAAAAAACTTCTACTTCCCAACACAGGTTTGTTTAAAAAGCCTCCTTTTACTGCTACATATGCTCTAATACCTTGGTCAGGTTTATTAAACTTTAAAAAACTATTTTTCTTAACTTTAAAGGGATGATTAGTGGCTATTCGCTCGTCATTTAGTGTTGCATTTAAATCAGCACCTGAGATGCATAGTGTTGTCTCTCTTGAAAATTGAAAAGTTCCATTCAATGTAACTTCTAAGACAGCATCTTGTTCACTATTTCCAATTAATAAATTGGCAAGCCTAGCAGAATACAAATCCATAGCCCCAGAAATCGGCACTCCAAATTGTCGATAACCAAAACGACCCATATCTTGAATAGAGGTATAAAC
The DNA here is from genome assembly GCF_056591795.1 of Maritimimonas sp. 2210JD6-3. NCBI lineage: Bacteria > Pseudomonadati > Bacteroidota > Flavobacteriia > Flavobacteriales > Flavobacteriaceae > Maritimimonas > Maritimimonas sp. 2210JD6-3. Next base: position 83,552 of record NZ_JBWQOJ010000008.1, read on the forward strand.
ACCTTGTTGTAGCACTTTAAGCATCTATCACCTCACTTTCTACCTGATAACGTTTATAAGCTATTAAATTCATGATCTCATGATGCTCTTCCAAAGTAACTGGAACAAATTGAACCGAGTCACCAGCTTTAGCAAAACATGGTCCTTCACTCTTTCTATCAAAAAACGAAATAGGTGAATTACCGATAATATTCCAACCGCCAGAACTTTGCTGAGGATAAATTCCAGTTTGTGAACCCCCAATTCCCACAGCGCCTTTTTCAACCAAAATTCTTGGGTTTGCTTTGCGAAGAAAATAGAGCTCTTTCGGCAGACCACCGAGGTATAAAAAACCAGGTAAAAATCCGATAAAAAAAACACGATATTTTTTGTTAGAATGCAACCCAATAATCGTTGCTTTTGATAACTTATTTTTTTGAGAAATTTCTTCTAAATCAATACCGAATTTCTCATCATAACACACAGGAATTTTCCAAAGTTTTTTTTCTTGCTTTTTTTGTGTAACTTGGTTCTTATAAAGCTCTTTAAGGTTAGAAATCTCATTATAGATATTTCTTATAGTTAAATTATAAAAAACTGTTATCGAGTTATATGTATTGATTACTTCAACTTTTACTTTAGTATAATTTTTTAAAATCGTTTTTTTGAAATCTAAGACATCTTGTAAGATGTTTTCATCAATTTTTGATGGCCATTCTATCAAAATCGCATAACTTCCAAAGGGTTTGTATGTAAGTTTAAACTGACTCAAATTATGCAATTTTTATTCCTTTTTTTAGGAGTTCATTTGAAGCGTATTTTAACAGACCTAACGCCTTAGGATTATCGCCATGAAAACAGAACGTTTCTGCATTTAAATCTACCGCTACTCCATCGATAGTTTTTACTTTTTTTTCAATAACCATTTTTAACAAGTGATCTATTAACTTTTGCTTATTAGTAATAATAGCATTTTCAAATTTTCGAGAAACTAAGGTAAGATCAGTATTATAATTTCTATCTGCGAAAGCCTCCACTTTAATTTTCAAACCTGCTTTTTCTGCTCTTGTTTTAATCACTGAATTATAGGGAACATATAAAAAAGCATTGGGAGCACTATTTTTCACTGCCTTTATTACCACTTCTGCATGCGAACTATCAATAGCTACTAAATTATACAAAGCACCATGTGGTTTTATATGGTGCAATGCTATTTCTTTTTCTTTGCAGACTGCGATCACTAATTGCATTTGAGCCTCTATACTTTGCTGCAACTCCTGTAAAGACATTTCAAGTCGAATTCTGCCAAAATTGGCCTTATCGGGGAAAGAAGGATGTGCGCCTATCTTTACTTTATGCATTATAGCAAGATCAATTACCTTTCTAATCGTTCTCTTGCTTCCTGCATGACCTCCACATGCAATAGAACATGAAGAAATATAAGGCATCAATTCAGCTTCATTATGTAAGCCTTCTCCAAGATCGCAATTAATATCAATGGTTTGCATTACAGTAAATTGAATACCTTAAAGATACTTTTTAATCCTAAAAAAATAGTGATTCCAAGAATTATGAACCCAATTATATTCTGTTGTACATTATTTTTATACTTACCTAAAACAGCTTCTTTATTCATAATCCATAATAAGAATCCTGCTATTACGGGTAATAAAATACCATTTGCAACCTGAGCAAACTTGATGATTTCAATAGATTTGAAACCAACTGAAGAAAATAACACTCCTAAAAATAGTATAAACATCCATACAGTTCTAAATCTTTTTGATTTTAGATTGTAATCCCAACCAAAGCAACCTTGTACTACGAAAGCAGCCGCCAAAGGTGCTGTAATCGCGCTAGTAATGCCTGCCGAAAACAAACCTATAGCCATAAAATACTTCGCATAACTTCCAAATAAAGGTGCTAAACCTTTAGCCAAATCGGCCGCATTAGTAACTTCTGTAGTTTGTATAGCAGACGCTGATATGATTATCGCCATAGAAACTATCCCGCCAAGTATAACTGCAATGATAGTATCCTTTCTAGCAACATTTAGCTCATTTTTATCATGCCACTTTTCTTTTACCAAAGATGCATGCAAAAATAGGTTATAAGGAACTACGGTAGTGCCAATCAATCCTACAATGGTTAAAATACTCTCATCAGGAAATTTTGGAATGAGACCTTTTAAAATTTCAGATACATCTGGTTTCGTTAGAATAGCTGTAATAAGGAAAGCGATACTCATTAATATCACTAGTGCTACCATACACTTTTCTAATACTTTGTAATTTCCCATATAGAGTAAAATAAAAGCGATAGCGCCCAATAATAGACTATAAAGATTAAGACTTAAACCACTAAAATTAATAGATCTTCTATCAAAAATTGTTTCTAATCCTAATACACCTCCACTAATATTACCCGCTTCATAAGCTGCATTACCAATAACAATAGCAGAAAGAACTAGTGCAATAGAAAACACCTTAAATACAGGATTTTGAATTTCTGATCTAATGATTTCTGACAACCCTTTTTGAGAAATAATACCTAATCGCGCAGCCATTTCTTGTAATATAATCGTGGCAATAATTGAAAGTGTCATTGCCCATAAGAGTGCATAGCCAAAATTTACACCTGCAAGCGTGCACAGCGTAACTGTTCCTGGACCAATAAATGCTGCAGCTATCAAAGGACCTGGACCTATATTTTTAAAGAATTTAAGCATTAAAAATTGTAAACTAGTCTTCTTTTCGAAAAACTATTTCATAATCTTTCAAAGATGGCTTACTGTAAGTATGAGATTTTTTTACTTTTTGAAGTTCTAATTTTTCTGGAATCTGAACTAAATATTCTGAAAGCTGATCTAAGACTGGATGTTGGTCATTTGTATTGATCTCTAATTTTTCTCCATTCTTAAGTTCTATAATATAATTATAACGCGGCTGGTCAGTTACATGAGACTTTTGTTTCCAGTTCTCATTGATTAAAGCTAATTGACTTCTATTAAGGATTTTTATTAATTTTAAACGTTCTTCTTTACCCAATATACCTTCAAAATTTCCTGTATAGTTTTTCGTATAAATTCTACCTTCATAAAATACTTTACCATCCCTGTTTATTTCAACCGAAAAAGAAGGGCAGGTACCAAAACAAGTTGATCCGTGAAAAGTGATTTTCTCATAATCAATTTTAGAAATCATCCGATTTTTGTTCTTAAACACTAGTTGTTTTTTAGAAAAAAAAGGTTTATGATCTAATTTTGAAAAGCTTTCTTGATCTAATGTTAATTTATCTTCAAGAGGATAGATTACAAGTTTTTCTTTATTTAGGTATTTAATCTTAAAAGTTATAATTTCTTCTATAACCTCTGTACCAGCTTTTAAGAATTTTTCTTTAAAGGTGAGCGTTTTCTTATTAAGCTCATAGGGCATTTTATGCTTTTTTCCATCTAAATTATATATGAGTGTATCGTTTTGAAACCTCATATAACTTAAATCATTATTAATCCATTCTATTTCTGTTAATAATTTAGATGATGAAGATTGTGAAAATACTGTATAACAAAACAGCACAAACACTATTTTTACTATGGCTTTCATTTGTAGCGTTATTTTAAGGGGATTGCTAATTTAAGAAAATTAAGAGACAAAATTGTTAAAATGTACGCTTTCTAAAAATCATATTAACCCAACCAACCTTCTCTATCTAAACTTCGATATTGAATTGCTTCAGAGATATGGTTAGATAGAATATCTTGAGATTGATCTAAGTCAGCAATGGTTCTTGCTACCTTTAAAATACGATCATAGGCTCTCGCTGAAAGATTTAATCGTTCCATTGCTGTTTTTAGCAAACTCAATGAATCTTTACTCAGCACACAATATTTTCTAATCTGTTTCACACTCATTTGCGCATTATAATGTACATTTTCATATTCAAAAAAGCGTTGTGTTTGAATTTCTCTTGCTTTCGTAACACGCTCTCTAATCAATTTGCTCGATTCTCCTTTTTGTTCTTCTGAAAGCTTTTCAAAAGGAACAGGCTGCACTTCTATATGGATATCAATACGATCTAATAGCGGCCCTGAAATTTTACTTAAATAACGTTGCATTTCTGCAGGACTTGAGGTTACATGACCTTCAGTATTGTTAAAATAACCACTTGGACTTGGGTTCATACTCGCCACCAACATAAATGAAGATGGGTAGGTGACTGTAAACTTTGCTCTAGAAATAGTTACTTCACGATCTTCTAAAGGCTGACGCATCACTTCTAATACAGTTCTTTTAAATTCGGGTAATTCATCTAAAAACAAAACTCCATTATGCGATAATGATATTTCTCCTGGCTGTGGGTATGCACCTCCTCCTACCAAAGCTACATCAGAAATGGTGTGGTGCGGTGATCTAAACGGCCGCTGACTCATTAAGCCAGAATGTTCTTTTATACGCCCAACAACAGAATGAATCTTTGTGGTTTCTAGAGCTTCTTGCAGTGTCATTGGCGGTAAAATACTTGGTAAACGTTTTGCTAACATAGTTTTACCAGATCCTGGTGGACCGATTAAGATAATATTATGACCACCCGCTGCAGCGATTTCCATACAACGTTTAATAGATTCTTGTCCTTTTACCTCAGAAAAATCAAATTCAGGATTTTCTAAACTATCGTAAAACTCTTTTCGAGTATCAACAATTGTTGGTTGCAAAGCTGAAGTTCCTTCAAAAAAATCGATTACTTCTTTTATATTATCTACACCATATACCTCAAGATCGTTTACTATAGCAGCTTCTTTAGCATTCTGTTTCGGTAAAATAAATCCTTTAAACCCCTCTTCTCGTGCTTTAATTGCTATAGGCAATGCTCCTTTAATTGGCTGTAAACTTCCATCTAAAGAAAGTTCACCCATTATCAAGTAATCTTGGATGGTTTCAGCTTTTATTTGCGAAGAAGCTTGTAAAATTCCAATAGCTAATGTCAAATCATATGCGGACCCTTCTTTACGTAAATCTGCAGGTGCCATATTAATCGTAATCTTCTTTCCTGGTATTTTATAACCATTATTCTGTAGAGCAGCAGCAATGCGATAATTACTTTCTTTTATAGCATTATCAGGTAGTCCCACCAAATGGTATCCTATACCCTTATCTATGTTCACTTCAACTGTAATCGTAGTTGCCTCTACACCGAACACAGCACTACCATAAACTTTTACGAGCATATGTTTCTTGATTTTTGTTAAAATTAATAAAATTCAAATTATAGCTTTAGCTGAAGTTTTTTAATTCTTAAATTTGTGAATCTAGTTACTATTTTATGACCCAAATTTCTACTGAATTTGAATCAAATCTTGCTTTCGCAGAAAAGTTAGATGCTGAAGACCCGTTAAAAAAATACCGAGACCAATTTCATATACCCAAAGATAAAGATGGTAATGATTGGCTTTATTTTACTGGAAATTCTCTAGGATTACAACCTAAAATCACGCAGCAGTATATTCAACAAGAGTTAGATGACTGGGCGAAATTTGGAGTTGAAGGTCATTTTGAAGCTAAAAATCCTTGGATGCCGTATCATGAGTTTTTGACCGAAAATATGGCCAAAATTGTAGGTGCGAAACCCATCGAGGTAGTTGTTATGAATACCTTAACGACCAATCTACATCTACTAATGGTTTCGTTTTATCAACCAACAAAAACTAAGCATAAGATAATTATTGAAAGTGATGCCTTTCCTTCAGATCGATATGCCGTAGAATCTCAATTAAAATTTCATGGATTTGACCCAAAAGAAGGATTGGTAGAATGGAAACCACGAAATGGTGAAGAATTACTTCATATAGAAGATTTAGAAGTTATTCTAGACGAGCAAGGTGATGAAATTGCCTTATTACTCATTGGCGGTGTTAATTACTATACAGGTCAATACTTAGATCTGAAAAAAATCGTTACGCTAGGACATTCTAAAGACTGTATGGTTGGTATTGATCTCGCTCACGGAGCAGGAAATATTCAGCCTAATTTACATAGTTCTGGTGTTGATTTTGCTGCTTGGTGCACCTATAAATATTTGAATTCGGGACCAGGCAGTTTAGCAGGACTTTTTGTACATGAAAAGCATGCTCACAATAAAGAATTACCTCGATTTTCTGGCTGGTGGAATCATAATAAAGACACTCGCTTTAATATGCGACAGCCTTTTGACGTGACGCCAGGTGCCGAGGGTTGGCAATTAAGCAATCCGCCAATTTTATCTATGGCAGCTATTAGAGCATCCTTAGATTTGTTTAATGAAGTTGGCATGGAAGCTTTAAGAAAGAAGTCAATCAAGCTTACTAACTATTTTGATTTTTTAATCAATCAAATTGACACTGATAGAATTAGAATCATTACACCATCAAATCCAACTGAAAGAGGGTGTCAATTATCTATTCAAATTAAAAATGCTGATAAATCATTACATAATAAATTAATGAAAGCACATGCCATTACAGATTGGCGCGAACCAGATGTTATACGTTGTGCACCAGTTCCTTTCTATAATTCATTTACTGATGTTTATACAATGGTACAAATTTTAAAAGGATTACTAAATTAAAAATAATGTCACCTTGAGCGGAGTCAAGAGGTCTAAACTCCACTCAATTTGACAAAATATTATGAATAAAAAACAGCAAAACATACTTATTATTGGAGCCGGATTATGTGGTTCTCTCTTAGCATTACGTTTGGCACAACGCGGTTATAATGTGAACATTTATGAAAGCCGCCCAGACTTAAGAACTACAGATATCTCAGCTGGTCGCTCTATTAATCTAGCTTTATCTGATAGAGGTTTTAAAGCATTACGATTAGCAGGCGTAGAAGAGAAAGCTCGCGAAATTTGCATCCCTATGATAGGACGCTTGATACATGACAAACAAGGGATTACTTTTCCATCAAATTATTCTGGTCGTAAAGGAGAATATATAAATTCAATTTCTCGAGGCAACTTAAATGGTATGTTATTAACCGAGGCAGATAAGTTTGACAATCTAACTATTCATTTTAACGCTGAATGTAACGCCGTTGATTTAGATACAAATACCGCTTCTTTTTTTAATCATATTGCTAAAGAAGAATTTGAAGTAAAAGCCGATGTTATTTTTGGCACCGATGGTGCTGGATCTGCACTAAGAAAAAGTTATTATTTAGAGCGTAAATTCTTATTTAGTTATTCTCAGAATTTCTTAACACACGGCTATAAAGAATTAGAAATTCCAGCTTCTAAAGATGGCAAACATCTTATTAGCAAAGATCATTTGCATATCTGGCCGAGAGGTGATTATATGTTAATTGCTTTAGCAAATTTGGATGGAAGTTTCACAGTTACACTTTTCTTAAGTTATGATGAAGGTGAATACAATTTTAATAACTTAACGACACTCGAAAAAGTTAAGGAGTTTTTTGAAAAACAATTTCCAGATGCACTGGAATTAATACCTGACATTGCTTCAGAATTTTTTAATAATCCAACAGGTGCTTTAGGCACTGTAAAATGTTCTCCTTGGTATTACAAAAATAAAACACTATTAATGGGTGATGCTGCACATGCTATTGTTCCGTTTTACGGACAAGGCATGAACGCCTCTTTCGAGGATGTAACCATTTTTGATGCTATTCTAGAAGAGTATGAAGGAAATTGGGAAATGATCTTTAAAACTTTTGAAAAACAACGCAAACTAGATACCGATGCTATTGCAGATTTGGCAATAGATAATTATTATGAAATGCGCGACCATGTGGCAAATACATTGTTTAAAGAAAAACGTATCTTAGAAATGGCTTTTGAAGAGAATTTTCCTGATGAGTATTTTTCTAAATATTCTATGGTGACTTTTAATGAAGAATTACCATACTATGAGGCAATGATAAAAGGTAGAGCTCAAGATAAAGCTATATTGAATATGATTGCTGATAATGAAATTGATTTAAAAGATGATTTGAAAACATTACTAAAAAAAGTGCAAGGAGAGACAAATGAATTATTAGAAGAAGATAAAATTGCAGGGTTAAAATAATAACGTCATTACGAGGATTATTGAAATTAAAATATATTTTAATTGAAAATACACAAACGAAGTTTGTGACGAAGTAATCTTTTTAAAATAAAACAGATTGCCACAGCAAATTTTAATTTGCTTCGCAATAACGAAATAAAAAATTATGAGTAACGAAAAAAGTAAGATTCCTACTTCAGCAGGAACAAGAGTAACACCTAGAGGGGCCTATCCACACACTAAAAGAGTTGGTGATTTTATATTTGTTTCGGGTACTAGCTCTCGAAGAGCCAATAACACCATTGCTGGAGTAGATATTATTGACGAAATGGGTACAAAACGACTAAATATTGAAGTACAAACACGTGAGGTACTACAAAACATTGAGAAAAACCTTGCAAAGGAAGGTGCTTCATTAAAAGATGTCGTAGATGTTACTTCTTTCTTAGTAAATATGAATGACTTTGCTGGCTATAATAAAGCTTATGCTGAGTTTTTTGATGCAGCTACAGGCCCAACAAGAACAACTGTAGCAGTGCACCAATTACCACACCCTGATTTGGTGGTGGAAATTAAAGTAATGGCGTACGTTGGTAATTAGATAATTGATTAATTAAGATAATTTGATAATGATTTAGTATTTTGAGTGTAACCGTTGAAATGCCAGAATAGAAAAATAAAATCGTAGGAATTTTTGAAACCTTGGAGAAATCAAAGATTCATGAACACCAAAACAAATTTAGAACTGGTGAACTAAAATTTAGATTTTATTTTTAGGTTTTCCAAAGGAAAAATTCCTCATTTCAACTTGATTTTTTGGTTCGTTTTGTATCAAGACAAAATGAACAGTAATTAAAACAAATTATGGAGTTAAAAGATTTTATTAAAAATACCATTTCGTCTATTTGTGACGCAATAGTTGAGAGTCAAAATGAACTCCAAGATTCAGGAGTAATTATTAATCCTGAAAAATTAGGTATTGATAAAGATGGCAATAAAGCTCTTCTCGCATCTGGTAATAGATATGTTCAAAACCTTGATTTCGATGTGCTTATAGCTGTTGAAGACAAGAAAGGAGATAATATTGGTGGAGGTTTGAAAATAGCCTCTGTCATTGATTTTGGAAGTAAAGTTACCGATGAAACTACAAGTAAATCTCATAGTAGAATTAAATTTTCTATTCCAGTTGCTTTTAGTACTTCACCTACACCTACTGAATATGAAAAAAGAAGCGGTATAAGAAGTTCAAAAGTTTTATAATAAGCATACTTTGGAAAAAATCCAAAACTATATAAACGGTCAATATGTAAATCCAGTCTCTGATGAATGGATTGACAATTATTGTCCTGCCGATGGTGAAATCTATGGGCAACTACCAAATTCATCTAAAGACGATGTAGAAGTAGCCTATATTGCTGCAAAAACTGCTTTCCCTAGTTGGTCAAATACATCATTAGATGAGCGTAGTAGAATCATGCTTAAAATTTCTGAGCTCATAGAACAAAACTTAGATCAACTTGTAGAGGCAGAAAGTAAAGACAATGGCAAACCCATTTGGTTAGCCAAAGCTGTAGATATACCACGAGCATCAAGTAATTTTAGATTCTTTGCAAATGCCATTACTCAGTTTGCCAGTGAAAGTCATGAATCTGTAGGACACGATGCCATAAATTATACACTTCGTCAACCTATTGGAGTTGTTGGTTGCATTTCACCTTGGAACCTCCCACTCTACCTCTTCACCTGGAAAATAGCTCCAGCCATTGCAGCAGGAAATTGTATAGTAGCTAAACCAAGTGAAGTAACACCTATGACTGCCTATTTATTAGGTGAGATATGTACTAAAGCTGGCTTACCCAACGGAGTGCTTAATATAGTTCATGGGCTAGGAACTACCACAGGTCAAGCCATTGTAGAACACCCTGATATCAAAGCTATTTCGTTTACAGGAGGAACAACTACTGGAGCTCATATCGCTAAAATCGCAGCACCCATGTTTAAAAAATTATCGTTAGAATTAGGTGGTAAAAACCCAAATATCATTTTTGCTGATTGCGATTATGGTGATATGTTAATGAATACTATAAGATCATCTTTTGGTAATCAAGGGCAAATCTGTCTATGTGGAAGTAGAATTTTTATTGAAGCATCTATTTATGAGCAATTCAAAAAAGATTTTGTTGACGTAGTTTCAAAAAATAAAGTGGGGCATCCAGCTGCGCCAGATACTAAATTTGGTGCTTTGGTTTCTAAATCGCATTTAGAAAAGGTATTGAGTTATGTAGAAATTGCCAAGGAAGAAGGTGGAAAAGTTCTGTATGGTGGTAATCAATTAACCATCGAAGGCTATGAAAACGGATATTATATGGAGCCTACGATTATTGAAGTTGATACTGATGAATGTCGCATCAATCAAGAAGAAGTTTTTGGTCCTGTTGTTACCGTAATGCCATTTAAAACAGAAGAAGAAGTATTAACTATGGCAAATAATGTAACATATGGTTTATCGGCAACCCTATGGACAAATGATTTAAAACGTACCATGCGCATGACAAAAAAACTACAAACTGGTATCGTTTGGGTAAATACTTGGCTCATGCGCGATCTGCGCACCCCTTTTGGTGGTGTAAAAGATTCTGGCGTGGGTCGTGAAGGTGGCTTTGAAGCATTGCGTTTCTTTACTGAACCAAAAAATGTGTGTATCAAATACAATTAAATACATGATAGAAGTTAGTCCCTCTATTTATTTTTCTTCGAACACTAACGATATGGATATAGACACCATATTTTCTTTTATTAAGAAATCATATTGGGGTAATTTCCGTACTTTAGAAGAGCAAAAAATAGCCTTAGATAACTCCATAAATTTTGGTCTATTTCATAATGGTAAACAAATAGCATACAGTAGAGTTATGACAGATAAAATATTCTTTGCATATCTATTGGATGTTTATGTTATTGAGGAGTTTCAAGGAAAAGGTTTAGGAAAATTATTAATGGAAAAAATATTGAATTTTCCAGCACTAAAAAATATAGATAAGTGGATGTTGGCAACTAAGGATGCCCATGGATTATATAAAAAATTTGGATTTGAAGAAGTAAAAAATCCATCAAAATTAATGGATAAAATGAGTGAACGCGCAAAAAAAATATACGAATAAATGAGTGCCACCTCGAGTGCAGTCGAGAGGTTTTTAAATGAAAACATGTTATGTTGGATTTGATCGGCAATATATTGGAGATCATCAATAATATTTTTTTGGAGGAAAAAGAAAAAAAGAAGGAAATTTGAAGAAGAAAATAATTTACCAAAAAAAAAATGGTAAATCCACTAACTCAAATTATAATTGGGCTATTTATAATTTTGATAACTTTGATGTTTATCAATTTAGTCCTTAAAGTATTATAAAACTAAAATTTAAATAGATTCCTGCCTTCGCAGGAATGACAATAAAAAATGAACCTAAACTTAACTAAAAAAAACGCCTTGGTATGTGGTAGTACACAAGGAATTGGTAAAGCTTCAGCCATCGCGTTAGCCGACTTAGGAGCCAATGTAACGCTTATTGCAAGAAACGAAGAAAAACTTAAAGCGGTACTTGCAGAGCTTCCCAATAAATACCAAGATCATAAGTATATAGTTGCCGACTTTTCAAATCCTGAAGAAGTTGGTAAAAAAGTAGCTGAAGATTTGAGAAGAGTGGGCACTTTTCATATTCTTGTAAATAATACAGGAGGACCAGCTGGAGGTTCTGTGTTCTCAGCAGCTATTAATGCTTTTGAGCAGGCATTTACACAGCACTTAAAATGCAATCATATATTAGCACAAACCGTAGTTCCTGGTATGCAAGAGGCAGATTATGGAAGAATCATTAATATCATTTCTACTTCTGTAAAGCAACCGCTTGACGGATTAGGAGTTTCAAACACAATTAGAGGGGCAGTTGCAAATTGGAGTAAGACCTTGGCTAATGAATTGGGAGAATATGGTATTACGGTGAATAACGTCTTGCCAGGCGCAACATCAACAGAACGCCTTAGTGAGATTATTAAAAATAAAGCTGAAAAATCTGGTAAATCTACTGATGAAATTTCTAGAGCTATGAAAAATAGTATTCCAGCAAAACGCTTTGCGCAACCTGGTGAGATTGCGAATGCTGTTGCCTTTTTGGCAAGTGAAGCTGCAAGTTATATTAATGGAGTTAACATTCCTGTAGATGGCGGAAGAACAAAATCTTTGTAACTTAGACAAAAAGAATAAAGATATAAGAAATAGACTTAGGTAATAGTCTTTTTTCTTTCGTCTAACATCTAAAATCTTAAAAATATGAGCAATTTAGTATCTCCGATAAATTTTAAAGAATGGATTGAGGAAAATAGGCATTTGTTAAAACCACCTGTAGGGAATAAAGTGGTATGGAAAGATGGTGAGTTCATTGTCATGGTTGTAGGTGGACCTAATAGCCGCAAAGACTATCACTATAACGAAACTCCTGAATTTTTTTATCAGGTTGAAGGTGATATTGTTTTAAAAGTCATAGACAAAGGCACTCCAAAAGATATTCATATTAGAGAAGGTGAAATTTTCTTATTGCCGCCAAAAGTACCGCATTCGCCACAGCGCGGCGCAAATACTGTTGGTTTAGTCATAGAATATCCTCGTGAAAAAGGTGTACAAGATGCCTTACTATGGTTTTGTGAAAACTGTACCACCAAATTATACGAAGAAGATTTTACCTTAGATAATATTGAAACCGATATGCCCAAAATTTTCGATAAGTTTTATAGTGATCAAGAAAAACGATCATGTCCAAACTGTAATGCTGTGATGCTACCTCCAAAAAAAGTACAATTAGAGCATGAATGAAGCTTCTAGAGAAAGTTTTTTCAAACAGGGCTTTATGCAAACTTTGGATGCAAGATTGGTGTCTATAGAAAAAAATTGGTAAAACTTGAGTGTGATTTTAATCAAAAATTAACATAACAACATGGTTATTTTCCTGCTGGGGTATTAACAAGGCTACAGTAACTGATGGTAATGAAGAAATTATTTTTGCAACGATGCAAGCCACGATGATTTGTATTAAAAATGAATAAATACGTCATTACGAGGATTATTGAAATTAAAATATATTTTAATTGAAAATACCCAAACGAAGTTTGTGACGAAGTAATTTCATTAAAAAAGATTGCCGTGGCTAGTGCCTCACAATGACACCAAAAACATGAACAAAAGAAAACTAAGAATTAACGGTCATTCGCACTTATTACCTTACCCTGAGCAGATACCTGCTTATATGAAGGATAAAGGTATTTTTTGGGTAGATAATGATCGAAAATTTATGTTACAGAAAGATTGGAGTCGCCCAGTAACAGACTCAAGTTTCTTTTTAAATGAAAAGCTCGAATGGATGGATCATTTTAAGATCGATCATGCTGTAGTATTGAATTTATCGCAATTATATGGTAATGGACTTCGCTTAGAGGAAATGAAGCAAGCATTACGTTTTCAAAATGATTTCAATGCGAAGGTTCAACATGATCATCCAAATAAATTTACCTGTGGTTTTGTAGTACATCCAGGTTTTGTACGTGGTGCCTGTTGGGAAATAGAACGTTGTGTTGAAGTTTTAGAGATGCGCTTATTGTGCTTACCAACGCATTATATGGATACCATCGGTACCTGGAGATGTATTTTCGATGAAGAAAATGAACCTATTTTTGAACTAGCCAATAAATACAACTTAGCTGTTGAAATTCATCCCTACGATGGTGAAAAGTTTATAAAACTACAAAATACTTCTTGGCGTTTTCATTTAATATGGATGTTAGCACAATGTGCAGATGCGTACCATTTTTTAACCTTAAATGGGTATTATGAAAAGTATCCTAATATGCGTATTTGCTTTGCGCATGGTGGACAATTGGCACAAATGAATCTAGGGCGTAGAATTCAAGGATTTGATGGCAGACCAGACCTATTCGAAGGGAAAAGTCATCCGCGTAAAGCTGTTGGGCATAAAAATATCTTTTTCGATACGTTAGTGCATGATACTGGTTCTTTAGATCTGCTGGTTAAAAATCAAGGTTCTGACCAAGTATTAATTGGTTTAGACGATCCGTATCCTTTGGGTGAAATGGAAAGTGAAAAACAATCTTCGTACCCTGGTAAAATATTAGATCTTGCTATCGATAGAAACATCATTACAGAAATGCAAAAAGAACAAATGTGGGAAGACAATGTCTTACAATGGCTGTTTGGTGAAGATGAGAAAAAAAAGCAAGAACTTGTAGCTAAAATATTGAAATAGATTTAAAGAAAAAAGAACCAAGATGTAAGACCATTC
>NZ_JBWQOJ010000009.1:0-94089 GCF_056591795.1 Maritimimonas sp. 2210JD6-3
ATAGGATTTCGGTTTTTGACCCTGAGGTCAAAATGAAACCGGCGAAATACCCCTGTGGCTTGCCCTGGGGATAGTTGGTTTCAAGAAATTCTTTATTTAACGATTTTACTAGGTGAATTTTTGTTAAAAACATAGTTTTACATGGTAAAATTGATGATGAATTGAAAAAACATACTTCCTATACTGTAGAAGAAGCAAAAAGAAAACTTGAGCGCTATTGTATCTATCAAGAGCGATGTCATCAAGAAATTGAAAAAAAGTTATATGATTTGAAAATGACTCAGATAGCTAAAGAGACTATTATGCTACATTTAATTGAACATGATTTTTTAAATGAAGAGCGTTTCTCTAAAAGTTTTGCTAGGGGAAAGTTTACCATTAAAAAATGGGGTAAGCAACGTATTGTGAGCGAATTGAAAATTCGAAATATATCAGATTATACTATAAAATCTGCTCTAAAAGAAATTTCTGATGAAGATTATTTTATTACTTTCGAGAAGCTAGCTACTAAAAGATTCTCAGCGATTAAAGAGAAAGATAAATACAAAAAGCGCAAAAAACTTGCAGATTATTTATTGTATCGCGGTTGGGAAAGTGATCTTGTATATAAAAAAATATTAGAATTAATACCCTAAATTAAAGGAAGCACCCACATTGAAATAGGCGCGATTGTGAATTTTCTCTGCGGGCGTTAAATCACCAGTGTCATATTTTGCAATAGGAAATCCAAATTCTGAATACAAACCAAAACCTTCACTAAAAAAGTAACGAATACCTGCATGGCCTCCAAAGTTTTTTAATCCTAAAGATAGACCAGGATAAAAATCAAAATTTTCATCAATATTTAACACACTACTCAAATTAGCATTAAAACGAGCACGAAGATCTATGCGATCGCCAAAATCTGCATCTAATTCTTCTTTTACGCTTAAAGCATAGCTGGTAGAAATACCAATAGAGAAATTTTCTCCTAGACCATAGTCATAAGAAAAATTAATACCAGTGGCGTTATCTTGTAAATTAGCACCTACTTGAAATTTACTGTCTGCTTTGCCAATAAAAGCTTGAGCATTTGTAATAATTGAAAAACCAATTAAAAAAATAAAAATGATAAACTTTTTCATTAGAAAATAATTTGGCGGCAAATATAAGACTTATTAATAATTCAAACTGTTTAAATTTTATTAGTTCTTAATATGGCTTGCTCGTTTTTCCAATCGATCCATTTTTGACCTTTTATACGACGCATTAAGGTGTCGAAACTACGCATTATAAAAACATTATAGATTGCTTTAGATAGATTCTTAGGATTTCTTGCAATTGCTCGTAAACTCATTGAAAATCCAGGAGTAAGATAGCGCATATAATGCCAGTAACCTTCAGGCATGTATAAGGTATAACCATGCTCTAAATTTGCGACATAACCTTTTGCATTCTTTAGGGCTGGCCATTTATTAAAATCAGGATTTGCAAAATCTATATCTTCTCTGGTTATTAATGAATGAGGTACTTTGTATAAATGCTTATTTTGCTGTTGATCAAATAAAATACATTGTTTTTTTCCATGAAAATGGAAATGAAAAATATTGGCAAGATCGATATCATAATGCATAAAGGTATAAGAATCTGTTCCGCCAAAAAACAGCATGGGTAGTCCTTTCATTAGACGTAAACCAAAATCTGGATATGAATAATCATTTTGAAGTTGTGGTACTTCTTTTAAAATATTCCATAGAAAAATCCTAAATTTTGTGGGTTCTTTTTTGAGTAACTCTATATACGCACTCATTTTCATTTTGGCATGAGGTTCATTAAAACCATCTTTATAATCTACAGGTCTATCATCATATAATGGAACAGTTTTATTGCCTGCAATTTCAGCCATATAATCTAGATTCCATTTAGTATATGCTGGCCAGTTTTTGATAAAAGATTTGATCACCAAAGGTTTTTGAGGTTTAAAATAATTTTTTAGAAAATCTTCTTTGGTAATAGTTTCAACCGTGTCTATTTGGGTTAAATTCAATGACATGCAAATACAATTAATAAGCTAACAAATATAATTATTTTTTAAATGAACTTATTTCGTGCAGCGTCTAGAAAGATTATTGAATTATAACCTTTTTAGTTAGAACTTTGTTCTCAGCATTAATTCTCACAAAATAAAATCCTTTAGAAGTTGTAGATAAATCTAATTTATAACTATTAGAAGTAATATTTTTTATTTGTTTAATAAGTTTGCCTGTTATATCAAAAACTTGCAATTGCATTGCTGAACCAAAATAATTGGTTCGAGAAATAGTAAAAATTCCTTCTGAAGGATTTGGATAAATAGTAAAACTTGTTGGTTCTAGTTCTTCTACTGAAAGTACAGCAGAAGCATCAATTTCAAAGTCATCAATAACAACACCCTCTCCATTAAGTGATGCATCAGAAGCAAAAACAAAACGAAACATTACACTAGGCTGATTTGTTAACTCAGTTAGATCATAGCTATATTCTTTTAAAACGGTATCCTTACCCGTCCATTGTTTACCAATAGTGAGCGGTCTATTAGCATTTTGAAAACTACTATTATACCAATTAGGATCATTTGCTGTACCTAACACTTCCCATGTTTGTCCATTATTTGCAGAGTACTGCATATACAACACATCCCATTCATTTTCTATATCAAAAGCCATTTTAAATTTTAAAACAGGATCTTCTAAATTTGCTAAATTATAACAAGGTGAAATTAAATATGATGTAGTTCTATCAGTATAATTACCATCAATATTGGTTACGTAGCCAGATTGTACAATCTCATTAAAATCTGTAGTTGTAGGTTGCCCAATTTCCCAAAGATCATTAGAAGTTGCCCAAATGTCATTATTTACATCACCAAATGTATTAACATACTGAGTTTCGCCTACTCTATTTACTGTGACCGTTATTTGGTTTGTATTGTTAAAATTATTTTCATCATCAATTAATTGAACCGCAGCATTTATGATGTGATTCCCTTCAGATAAAGATGTAAATGATGTTAATTCTATCTCTTTGGTTTCATTAGAATTTATAGTGCCTGTCCAATTAATTGTTTGATTAGCTTCATTATCAATACTATAAGTTAGTATAAGATTGGTAATTGTATTTTGACCATTATTCGTTACCAATACCGATGGTTGAATATTGCCACAACTAAAATTACTTTTAGAATCTATTTTTATAAGATCTAAATCTTTTTGAGGAAAACTTGCAGTTGGAATTGATGATTGCCATACACTTCTTCCAAAAGTAGCTGCTGTAATGATATTGTCATACGGATTAATCTCAATATCTGAGATCGCTACATTAGGTAAGTTTGTTGAAAATACTTCCCAAGCATTTGTGTCGTCATTACGATGATATACACCTAATGCAGTACCCACATAAATTGAATTATTTGTTGAAAAAGGATGGTGTCTAACTACAAATTTTGATTCATTTGGTAATCCCGAAGTAATATTAGAAAATGTTAAACCACCATCGGTAGATTTGAAAACACCGCCACCAGTGTGGCCACTACTTGGTCCAAGAATATTATTTACACCAGTAGTTGTTATCCAAATAATAGTACTATTACTGTTATGTACTTCTATGGCGCTTATATTAACTCCAGACAAGCCTGTTAGGGCTTGAGATCTTGATGTAAATGTTTTGCCTCTATCATTACTAATGTAAAGATTCATTCCGCGAGAAGCGTATATATTATCATTATTATTTGGGTCTATTTCTAGTGTTTCTAAATCACCTCCAAAATTAAAATCAGATATTTGTTTCCAAGTGTTTTCAGTTAATTGATAAATTTGGTCATACCCAGCATATAAGTCGCTCGATTTAGTAGCTACAAGTGGTGTCACCCAATTACCAAGAGTAGGGCCAGAAGTAATAAAACTACTGTTAATACCTCCGTTACTTGTCATGGTAAGATTTTCACCAAACTGTGAAAAACCATAGAATATGTTTTCATTATTTGGGTCTGAAGCTGTGTCCATGCCATCACCGCCATGGTAGTTATTCCACGTATCATTTATTAATGAAAATCCACCATTATCTTGTAAACCACCAGCTAATTTATCAGAGGTTTGTTTAGCAACGGCGATACGATAAAACTGACTTATACCCATAGTTTCAGTGAGGTCAGTAAATGAGTTTCCTAAATTATCTGATATGTAAATCCCACCATCGGTACCTGCATACAATTTATCATTATAAAAACGTAGAAAATGAATATCTGCATGTGTATATTTACTATTTAAATTTCTCCAATCATTTATTTTTGTAAAATTTTGACCTCCATCTGTTGACTTCCAGATATTTAAAACGCCTACAAATAGGGTATTTTCATCAGTTGGAGAAATAGAAAGTGCTAAGTCAAACCAAGCTTGATTGCTTTCAAAAATATTTGTAGTCTCAGCGGTTTTTGTAAAGCTAGATCCGCTATTATTAGATATGTACATGCCTTCGAAAGCCCAATTCTGGCTCGAAGATTTTCCAGCTACTACATATACTTTATTTTCGTTTGCTGGAGTGACTTCAACTCGTAGCGTTCCTAGTGAACTCACACTGGGTAAACCACTAGATATGGTTTGAAAACTACTACCACCATTTATTGAACGATAAAAACGATTACTCGAAACCGCGTAAATTGTATTAGGATTGTTGGGTTTGAGTTTAAAATCTTTAATATGACCCGATAGTTTCTGACTCCAAGAACTACCCGCATTAGTAGATACAAAAAGACCATTACTAGTGGCTACCCAAATTTTATTTGAATTGGTAGGATCAATTACAATTTCATTACTTGATGAAGGATTTCCTAAAATAGCACCTGTACTTTGCCATGTTTGTCCGCCATCTATTGATTTTAAAACTCCAATTGCATAAGAGTCTCCTCCGTCATCGTCACCAGTAGATATATAGATAGTATTTGTGTTATTTTTATCTATTGCAATACCAGAAACTCCAATTTGTGGTAAATCATCTGTAAGAGGTATCCAATTCATGCCAGCATTTGTTGATTTCCAAAGTCCACCAGCTGGGGCACCAGCATATACAATATTTTCATTTGTGGGATCTACAGCAATAGTATTGATTCTACCTTGACCATTTTTACTTGTTTGTTTAAAAGGACCAATAGGTATCCAGTTACTTATTATTTTTGATGATTTTGCAAGTTTATTTTTTTGTTGCCAAGCGTTCCATAAATGTTTAGCAGGAGCAATAGCACCATCTTTTTGTAGATAATGACTCCAACGATATTCCCAACGTTTAAAAGGTTTTAAACCGCTACCTTTTTTACTTGTGTTCTTGTTAGAAAAATATACCTCACCTTTTTTTACCAAAGATTGAAATGTCGAAATTTTAGATGCTTTTTTAGCAGAAGAATTATGCTCCTTAGTCAAGAGCGGTAGCTCTTGAGCGCTAGCAATGAAAATAGTTAAAAATGTAAGTATTAATAATATACTTTTCATGGTCAGTATTAAACGCAAAAATAAACAAACTATTTCATGGAGAGTTAGTTGTTAAATTCTTTTAATTCTTTTTCAAGAAGCTCTTTTTGAATTATATTATTGAGTTTTCCATTTAATGCCGAAAACGCTAAAATAGTATTTGATATTTCATCTTTTAATAATTCGTTTTTTACATTAGTGGTAGAATTTAACTCACTTAAGTTTAATGTATTGTTATATAAGACGTTCAATCTAATTTTAACATCGGGTGATTTGAATTTCTCAACACGTATTGAATCTTTTAGTTGTTGTGCCGCTTCAGCTAAATTTTGTGCATTACTTAAAGCCTTTTGAGGTGTAATATTATAATATTCACTCATTAATGATTCGAGTTCTTTGTACTCTTGCCAATTATCAACAAGTTTTCTGACTTCAGGTGATAAAACTTCTGCGATACTATTGGTAATTTTATTTGAGTTGCCAATTTGCTGTTCAATATTTTGTTCATCATTATTTTGTTCCTTTTGAGGATTTGAACAATTTAAGAGTATGATACAACCTAAAAAAAGATAACTATAACGCATAATAATTAATTAAAACAAAAGTACTATTTATTGTAAACTTATAACTATACTCAACTTTAGTTTTAATTATATTTGTGTGACTAATTAACTTACTAATGTGTAAAAAAATATTGGTGATAGGTGCTTGTGGCCAGATAGGCTCTGAACTTACCATGAAACTTCGAGAAATTTATGGTAATGAGAATGTCATTGCTTCAGATATTATAACTGGCAAAGCAGACATTATGTGGTCTGGTACTTTCGAAATTTTAGATGCCACCGACAAAAAAGAAGTTAGAGATACTATTGAACAGTATAAGATAGAAGAGGTGTATTTAATGGCAGCAATGCTCTCTGGAACTGCAGAAAAATATCCTGATAAAGCTTGGAAACTCAATATGGATTCACTTTTTCATGTTCTAGATCTTGCGAAAGAAGGACTGATTAAAAAAATATTTTGGCCAAGCTCAATTGCAGTTTTTGGACCGACAACCCCTCGAGGAAATACACCACAACATACTGTCACAGAGCCCACAACAGTGTATGGTATTAGTAAGTTTGCTGGAGAGAATTGGTGTAATTATTATAAGCAAAAGTTTGGAGTAGATGTACGAAGTATTCGGTACCCAGGAATTATTAGTTATAAAACATTGCCTGGTGGTGGAACTACAGATTATGCTGTAGAAATTTTTCATAAAGCGCTTTCAGAAGGAAACTATACCTGCTTTTTAAATAGTACATCTCGCTTACCAATGATGTATATGGATGATGCTATAAAAGCGACGATAGATGTAATGCAAGCTGATAAGCAAAATTCCTATAAAGCTTATAATATCGCTGCTGTTAATTTTACTCCAGAAGAAATTGCTAGAGAAATAAAAAAACACTTACCTGATTTTGAAATAAGTTATAAACCAGACTTTAGGCAGGCTATTGCTGATAGTTGGCCACATTCTATAGATGATTCTGATGCAAAAAAAGATTGGAATTGGCAACATACATTCGATTTAGAATTAATGACTAGAGATATGCTCGAAAACTTAAAAAAGTAAACTGTAAGTTTTCCTCTTTTTGCTGTCTAATTTTTAGTAAATACTAGTAAATATGAATGCTATAATTAATGAAAGTTTAGAAAACGCAATGACCTATCAAGAATATAGAGATTTAGTTGCAAAACTACTCAATGATGGTAAAGCAACAGGCAATATTCAAACAGAAGCGTACTTAAATTACAGTAAGTTAGGTAATGCCAGAATGCGCCGCTTAGATAAAACATTTAAGCTTTCAGAGTCAGCACTTAAAAGCATTGAAGCATTTGATAAAAAGCAGACGTGGATTGTTATTACAGAAGGATGGTGTGGTGATGCAGGCCATGCATTACCTGTAATTAATAAAATAGCTGAAGCTTCAAAAAATATAGATGTAAAGATCGTATTGAGAGATGATAATGATGCGTTAATGAATCAGTTCTTAACAAACGGAAGTAAGTCGATACCTAAATTAATTGCTTTAGATAGAGACACTAATGAAGTAATAAATACGTGGGGACCTAGACCTTCTACAGCTACTAAAATGGTAAACCAATATAAAGAAGCTAATGGCGCTTTAGATGCCGAATTTAAAGAAGAACTACAAGTTTGGTATAATAAAAATAAAGGCGAAAATATAGTAGAAGACCTATTGCAAATTATGGCGAGTTAGTTCTTCTAAAAAATCATTAATTGTACTGGCTTTTGTTACTTTAAATTCACCAATTTTTGTTCTTCTAAGTTTAGATAGATAGGCACCAGAATTTAGTGCGACTCCAAAATCATAAGCTAATGAACGAATGTAAGTACCTTTGCTACATACAACTCTAAAAGTTATTTTTGGTAGGTTTATAGTTGTAATTTCGAATTCACTAATCGTTACTTTTCTTGACTTGATCTCTGCTTCTTTACCTTGTCTCGCAAGTTCATAAAGACGTTTACCATCCTTTTTTATAGCTGAAAATATAGGTGGCTTTTGATCTATTTCACCAATAAATTCTTTTGCCGTTAGATGTATTAATTTTTCAGTAATATGATCAATAGAAAATTGTTCATTAATTTCGGTTTCAAGGTCATATGATGGTGTTGTGGCCCCTAAAGTGAATTCACCGGTGTATTCTTTTATCTGTGCTTGATATTGTTCTATTTTTTTTGTGAATTTACCAGTGCAAAGAATCAATAAGCCAGTAGCCAAAGGGTCTAACGTTCCAGCATGACCAACCTTAATTTTCTTTAAATTAAATTGCTTTCGAATCGCCCAACGTAATTTGTTAACTACTTGAAATGAGGTCCATTCTAGCGGTTTGTCAATTAAGATAAGTTGTCCGTTTTTAAAATCTTCGGCAGTCACCTGTGGCGTGTAATTTCAATATCTAATTTGTAAATGAATATATAATGGCAATCAATCCAATGATAGCACAATACATCGCAAAATACGAGAGTTTACTTTTCCTTACTAAAGCAATCATCCAATTACAAGCAAAAAGACCTGCCACGAATGCGGCAATAAAACCTACACCCATAACACCAATTTGAGAAGAATCAAAATTAATATCTCCACCAAGTAAGTCTTTTGCAACTTTTCCGAAAATTAAAGGGACAACCATTAGAAAAGAAAAGCGGGCTGCTTTTGTTCTGTCAATACCTAATAATACAGAGGTAGAGATGGTTGCACCAGAACGTGAAATGCCTGGTAACATGGCTATTGCTTGTGATATACCTACTATAAAAGCATTAGTATAAGATACGTTCTTATTAGTATTCTTTGCCTTATCTGCCAACAGTAGCAGCAAAGCTGTTACTAAAAGCATAAAACCAACAAGCATAATTCTACCTCCAAAAAAAGCTTCTAATTGTTGTTCAAACAATAGACCAATTAGCACGGCAGGAATCATAGAAATAATAATTTTTAAAGAAAATTGTGATTCTTCGTTCCATGTAAATTGAAATAATCCACGTAAGATTTCAATAACTTCTTTTCTAAATACAACTAAAGTGCTTAGAGCTGTAGCAAAATGTAAAACTACTGTGAATGTAAGACTTTCTTCTGGCAGTGAGTCGTCACCAAACAAGGCTTTTGCTAATTCTAGATGACCACTAGATGATACAGGTAAAAATTCAGTTAATCCTTGAATCAATCCTAAGATTAGTGCTTCTAAATAACTCATTAATGCTCTTCTTTCTTCGGATTGGCTAAAATAGCGTAGATTTCAACAATAAAGCCTATAATAACAAGCGTGGGCGCTAAGCGAATACGTCTAAAATTGTAAATTTTCTCATTAAAAATAGTTGGGTCTTCACTCCCGCCACCGGCCATTAGTATAAAACCTACGGCAATAATTAAAATACCTATGAGCATAATGATATAATTACGCTTTCCGAAAAGGAATTCACCTTTTGATTTTTGTTGTTTTTTTTCTTTCGCCATTTTAATAATACAATTCGTCAGTCTTTAAGTTTAAAAAGCGTTGTGTAGCAAAAAAAGCACTAATCCAGGTTATAAAAAGTCCTGCTAAAAACACAATACCAAATATAATTCCTAGATTTTGCAGATCATTTAACAAGTGTAACTCTGGAAAATAATTATTTATATAATATACAGCCACAGCTAAGCCAGCAAGTGCTACTAATGCGCCCAAAACTCCTAGTTTTATACTGTTCAAAATAAAAGGTTTTCTAATAAACCGTTTCGTTGCACCTACCATTTGCATGGTCTTAATAGTGAAGCGTTTTGCATAGATAGATAACCGTATAGAATTATTAATGAGTAGCATAGCTATAAGGGCAAACAGCGTACTAAAAAAAAGCACCCAAATACTTATCGTTTTTACATTTTCGGTAAGTAAATTTATAAGTGGCTTATCGTAAGAAACTTCAGCGACAGCATCATTACTTGTTAATTCTTTTTCGATTTCTTCCATTTTTTCTGGAGTTACATGTTCGGCTTTAATAAAAAGATCTAACGAATTTTTTAATGGATTATAACCAAGAAACTCCATAAAATCCTCACCATTTTCTTTTTTAGCAATCTCAGCTGCTTGTTCTTTAGAGACATACGTTAGCGTTTTGGTGTATTCTTTTTGCTTAAGTGTTTTTTCAAAACCTTCACGCTCTCCTTTGCTAACATCATCGTTTAAAAAAACCGTAATAGATGCCTGCTCTTTAAAATAGTCAGAAACTTTTTTAGTATTTAAAACCAAAAGACCTAATATGCCTATTAGAAATAATACAAAAGCAATGCTCATAATTGCTGAAAAATATGAAGATCGTAATCTGCTTTTTTGATATTTTTCGAATGATTTACTCATATAATTTTTAGCTGATACCTTGGCGCAATATACAAACTTTTACTGCTTTTGTTTTTCTTCTTTTACAAGAATATCTTGGCATAATTCAATTAATACCCCGTTGGTGCTTTTAGGATGTAAAAAAACAACTAATTTATTATCGGCTCCCTTTTTCGGAGTTTTATTCAAGACGATAAAACCTTCAGATTTTAGACGTTTAACTTCTTTTTCTATATTATCAACAGCAAAGGCAATATGGTGAATACCTTCTCCTTTTTTTTCAATGAATTTTGCAATGGGGCTGTTTGGTTTCGTAGCTTCTAGTAATTCTATTTTATTAGGTCCAGATTTAAAAAAAGATGTTCGTACTCCTTCGCTTGCGACTTCTTCTATTTTATAATGTTTCTTGCCAAATAACTTACCAAACAACTCATTAGATTTATTTAAATCTTTAACAGCGATCCCTATATGTTCAATTTTTTTCATTTATCTTGGAGTACAATTACTTTTTCCGCTTTAAGCGGATGCATTATTATTCTCCAAAAATATATAATTTATTAATGGATTTACACGTATTTTTACGGCATGGAAACGAATAGACAAAAAAAGATAGCAGGGGTTTTACAAAAAGATCTCGTAGATGTTCTACAAAGCGCTGCTCGTGACGGAATGAAAGGTGTGTTGATTTCGGTAACTAAAGTTCATGTAACTTCAGATTTATCTCAGGCAAAAATATACTTAAGTGTTTTTCCGAATGATAAGCGTGATACATTATTGCAAGGAATAAAATCAAATGCCAATCTTATTCGTCATGAATTGGCTCAGCGAACACGCAATCAGTTAAGAAGAGTACCAGAATTAATGTTTTTCATTGACGATTCGTTAGATTATATAGAAAATATTGATAATTCCCTTAAGGGAAAGGATAGTGATCCGATAAGAAATCCCGAGATTTTAGATAAACGTAAGAAGATCTAATTGAATTTTCCCTTTTACATAGCTAAACGATATTTATTTGCGAGAACTAGTAATAATGCGATAAATATTATTACAGATATTGCTACCATTGGTGTAATTGTTGGTACCATGGCTTTGTTTATTGTATTATCAGTTTTTTCAGGATTAAAGAATTTTAGTTTAGAATTTATTCGTGTTTCTGACCCTGATTTAAAAATATCTTCTGTAAAAGGAAAATCTTTTTTCTTTAATGATACTATTAACGATATTCTTAAAGATGAGAAGATAGCTTCGTACACAAAAGTAATTGAAGAAAAATCTTTTTTTAGCTATCGTGAAAAACAAAAAATAGCGTATATAAAAGGGGTTGAAGCAAATTACCTCACTGTCAATAATATAGATACTGCTGTTTATTTTGGTGAATGGTTAGATACTGAACTTATTAATGCAGCTGTAATTGGTAATGGTATGTCGTCATCATTATCATTAGGAACCTACGATTTAGTTGAACCTTTAAGAGCTTATACATTTAAACCTGGTAAAGGATATATAACAAATCCTAAGAATGCATTAAATCAGGTGAACTTACAACCAATAGGTGTTTTTAGATTGAATGATGAGATAGATGATAAGTATGTGTTTGCAAATTTAAGATATGTGCAAAGCCTATTGAATTACAAGCCGAATCAGATTTCGGCTATAGAATTACGTCTCACAGCAAATGCAAATAAAAAAGAAGTAATAAATAAACTTACATCCAAATTAGGAGCTGCTTACAAAGTGCAAACGAGGGAGCAGTTAAATGCGGTATTTCATAGAATGATTAATACCGAAAACTTGGTGTCTTATTTAGTGTTTACATTAATTCTAATCATTGCTTTGTTTAATGTGATTGGTGCGATAGTAATGATGATTTTAGATAAACGAGAAAATATTAAAACCTTATTCAACTTAGGTGCTAGTATTCAAGAAATTCGTAAAGTCTTTGTCTTGCAAGGATTTCTTCTTTCTATATTTGGTTTAGTGGTAGGTTTGATTTTAGGTATTAGTATCGTTTTAGCACAGAAATATTTTTCTTTATGGATGATTACTCCCAATCTTGCGTATCCTGTAGCATTTAAATTAACGAATGTTATTGTTGTAATACTTACGATTACTTTATTAGGGTTTTTGGCAGCTAAAATTGCAAGTGCTCGTATTTCAAGTAAACTTATTCAATAATAATCTAAGATACGTCACAAAATCAGTCAGGAAAGATCTGATAGTACGACATATATGTAATAATCACTAACTTTGTTAGTTAAATTGGGTAGAAATGAAGATAATAGCATCAGGTATAACGAAAGATTTAGAGCTTCCATTACAATTATACATAAGTTTTCGACAAGTATTTGAATATTATAATAAATATGCTGAAGATGAGCAACATCCATATTATGATTCTTCTAAACAGATAAGAGCCTATTTATCGCAATTTCCTGAACTTATAGAAGGTTTTAAAGATCATTCTTTATTGAAAAAATATGAAAATGAAGTAGATCTAATGCTAGAAGGGTTGTTTCCTGAAATCTTAACATTAAATGAAATTAAAGCGGCCAGTGTGCCATTTTCTTTTACTTCATTTAAATTTACCAAGCGATTTGAAACTATTCTTGAAAATGCGGGTGAAGATTATGATTTTAAGATTAGAAATTACGAAGAAGATCAAATGTACATCATAGCTTGTACCATGATTTTGAACTTTTTTTACCATAAACCAATTGACCTAAAGAGACCTTTCTTTTTTGATATTCCTGATAAAAAAGCAGGTGTAATGAAGCACTATAGAGTTGCTTTTAATGGTGATTTTATGAATATTACTAAAACCGATAACGCACCAGAAATTACAGAAGATGATATCAAACTCTTACTCGATAATTATGATAATATAGAGGTTTGGAAAGAGAAATTTCCTCCAAATAGTTATATTTTTAAAGGTTTTGGTTTGATGAATTTATTTGACGTTACACCAGATGAAACACTATCATCAATCAAAGAAACTTTACTAAGAACAGATAATAATATAGTAGGCGATTTACAGCAAAACTTAAGAGAGTTTTATAATATCAAAGATTTGATGCTGGGCTATTCTATTTTTGATGCTATTAATAATGAGATTTGTGAAACTAAAACAAAAAAATCTGAAAGTTTAATTTTGCATGAAGGAGTAAAGATTTCTTGTAGTCAAAATTATTTCTGTGAAGGCATTATGAAAATAGTTTTCAAAAATCATGAAATTATGACAATTTCTAATGTCGAGCATTATGGAAAATTGAATGACGAAAATCCTTTTTATAAAACGTTAAAATCGCAAGGAATTGGTAGTATTATTTTAGTGCCAATTAAAGCAACGTCTAATGACGATCTTGCTTTATTAGAAATTGCTTCGCCTAGACCTTATGAGTTGAATTCTGTGAATCAACAAAAGTTACGAGATATTATTCCTGTTTTTAAAACTGCGGTTGAAAGAGCATCTGAAGAACGTCAAAATGTATTAGAAGCTACTATACAAGAACATTACACTTCAATACATCCAACTGTTAAGTGGCGTTTTTATGATGCTGCCGAAAAGTATCAAGATGATTTATATACAGGTGTTGAGTCCCCGCAAATTGATGATATTGTATTTCATGATGTCTGTCCATTATACGGGCAAAGCGATATTAAAGGCTCTTCAATTGCTAGAAATTTGGCAATTCAAGAAGATTTAACAACTCAGTTAACGATGGCTGTTAATATATTAGATACTGCCAAGCAAAAAACTGAATTACCAATCTATGATGAATTAAGTTTCAGAATTAGTGAATATTTAGAACACACTAAGACAGGGTTAAAAGCTGGTGATGAAGTAAGTATATTAGATTTCTTAAAAAGAGAAATTTATCCTGTATTTAGTCATCTTAAATTAGATAACGACTTAGCTTCACATGTGCAAAAATATTTAGATAGGTTAGATCCTGATTTACATGTTATATATGAAAAGCGAAAAGCGTATGAAAAGAGTGTAATGTATCTTAATAATAAGCTTTCTAATTATATAGATAAAAAACAAGAGGAAGCACAAAATATGTTTCCACATTATTTTGAACGTTATAAAACGGATGGTGTCGAGTATAATATGTATATCGGCCAGTCTTTGGTTAAGAACAAAAAATACGATCCTATTTACTTATATAACTTGCGTCTATGGCAGTTGCAAAATATGTATGAAATGGAACAGGTAGCTCATTTAGCAAGGAACGAAATGGAGCATGACCTACAAGTTGCTTCACTAATTTTAGTACATAGTAATCCATTAGCTATTAAATTTAGAATGGATGAAAAACAATTTGATGTAGATGGTGCCTATAACATTCGTTATGAAATCATTAAAAAACGAATTGATAAAACACATATTAAAGGTACAGATGAAAGATTGACTGTTCCTGGAAAGATCGCTATTGTATATTCGCAAGGAAAAGATGCTAGAGAATATACGAAATACATAAAATATCTTCAAGCAAAAGGTTATTTTGGTAAACTCGAATATTTAGAATTAGAAGATTTACAAGGAGTTTCTGGATTGCGAGCTTTACGTGTAGAAGTATTGTATAAGAAAGATTTTTGTGAAAAGTCTTCGATAACCATAGATGAGTTAATGGAAGAGCTTAAATAATTATAACTGTAATAAAGTTTAAAGATAAAATCCCAAAATTTAATCGAAAAGAATTCCCCGCATGCTTGCATCGGGGTACCCGTTGAAATTATCATTCCCGTGAAAACGGGAATCTAAATAATAGGATTTCGGTTTTTGACCCTCAGGTCAAAATGAAACCAGTGAAATACCCCTGTGGCTTGCCCTAGGGATAGTTGGTTTCAAGAAATTCTTTATTTTTGGGATTTTATATTATACCTAATCCAATTCAAAAGGAGGTTAACTGTTTAGACTGGTTGACTCTGTATATAAAAGGCTATAGCAAAAGAGATTACACTAATCACAATGCCAATCATAAATACAGTATAGGTATTTCGTAAGAGATTGTATTTTCTATTTAAGACCAGCCCTAAAAAGTAAAGATCTTTAGTCAGTGAACTATATAGGTAATCGCGATCTTTCATCATTTCTTCCATAGCCCATTCAAAATCGTTCAGCTTCATTTGATGAAAATTACCAAAGAATAGTAAGTTCACTTTTTTATTATTTACATCTTCTTTAGTAAACTCACCTTTAGTAACATTTGGACGTGTGGCTAAGATTGACATTACCATAGAAATTACAGTAAATAAGGTAAAAATAACCGTAGGTATAATTAAGTATTGATTTGAAGGGTTGTCTAGCTTAGAAATTAAATTCGATAACACAAGTGAAATAATAATAGCATTTACTGATAATAAAATATTCGCTTTTGTATCGGCTATGTCGCTTAAAGTAATATGATTTCTCAATGCCACACGAAACATAGTTTCTATACCTCGTTCAGGCAGATCCATCTTTTTCTTTTTCAAACTTAACTCTGCTTTCTTTTGTTTTAATTTAGCGGTGTTTTCTTTTATTTTATTTTGACTTTGTAAAAGCTTAGCTAAATTTTTTCCTTTACGTTTTTCCCATTTCTTTGCTGCCTCGGCCGAATAAAATGTATGACTTGTTAAGAAAGAGATGTTTTGTTGTACCCATTCAGATTTTGATATTTTTCTATCCAGTGTTAGCTCCCATTCTTTTCTTAGGAGCGATGCATACTCGTCATAATTTTTACTCGATACATGAGCACAATCGGCATCTCTTATGAGATTTTCTAACTTCGTTTTTGGCTCATATTCCATTTTAGTAGCTAATATTATCGATGAAATAGCCTGTATCGTTTTTTTAGGAATATTTTGAGATTTAAGAAAATCACTAGCTATTTGAACGCTTTCTTCTTCATGTCCTTCGATGGTTTTTGTAAATCCTATATCATGAAACCATGCAGCTAAAAGTAGTTGCTGTTTTTCAGCATCGGTTAATTCACTCTCTTCAATTAACTCATTCGTTTTATCTACAACGCGTTGCGTATGCGCTAGGTTATGATAAACAAAGTTCTCGTCTAAATTGTCATTCAAATATGAAATAACAAATTTTTGTGCACTTGCCAGTAAGGTTTCCATATAGCTTTATTTAATTCGATAAAGATAGAAATTAAGAATTATTTAAATTTTGATTGTCTTAACTTAAAAATGTAACTTTATACTCAAACGGTTATAAAATGATAAATGAAGAAATTAATCTTTCTATTACTAGGCTTTAGTTGTGCCATTACTCTCGGACTTACGCTTGAAGATGAATTATTTTTTGAAAGCGATTACAAAGCATTAGATACTGATAAGATGCTCTCTAAAAATAATACCACTTTTAATACAATAATGGAAGTTTTAACGCATCAACGTTGCATGAATTGTCACCCAAATGATAACATACCTAAGCAAGGCGAAGATCGTCATCCACATTATTTTGGGATGAAAAGAGGTAAAGATGATCATGGTTTTGAAGCTACAAAATGTAATACATGCCATCAACCTGAGAATAACAGCTATTCTGGTGTGCCTGGTGCACCGCATTGGGGATTAGCTCCAGCAACAATGGGTTGGCAAGGATTATCAAAACAAGAAATAGCGCAATCTTTGTTAGATAGAACCAAAAATGGCAATAGAAATTATGAAGATCTAATTAAGCATATGACTGAGGATGCACTCGTATTATGGGCTTGGGAGCCAGGAGTAGATGCCGAAGGTACTACTAGAGAGGTACCTCCAGTATCAAAAGAAGAATTTGCTGAAGCTGTAAAACAATGGTTTAATGACGGAGCAGTAATTCCAGAAAATTAATGAATTAAATGTCACCTTAAGCGTAGTCGAAAGGTCTTGATATCAATAATAAAATAATATATATGAAAATATCCTTTCACATAAATAATGAGCCTCAAACCATAAATATTGAGGATCAGAATACGCCATTGCTTTGGGTAGTTCGTGATATTCTAAATCTTAAAGGAACCAAATTTGGCTGTGGTAAGGCTGCCTGCGGTGCCTGTACGTTACATGTAGATGGTCAAGCTGTACGTTCTTGCTCGTTTCCGGTTCATTTAGCAGAAGGGAAAAAAGTGACAACTATAGAGGGTTTGGGTACTCCAGAAAATCCGCATCCTGTGCAACAGGCATGGATGGAGGAAATTGTACCACAATGCGGCTACTGTCAACCTGGGTTTATGATGGCGACAGCTGCATTATTAGAAGAGATTCCCAATCCAACAGATAAAGATATTGATAAAAATATCATCAATGTATGTCGTTGTGCGACCTATTACAGAATGCGTAAAGCCATTCACAGAGCTGCAGAATTGAACAGTGAATCAGCAATTAATTCTGTAAACTCTTAAGTTATGAGTGAAGAGAAAAAAACAAAAAAGAAAATATCACGTCGCAAATTTTTGGTACGTGGTGGTTTGGGAACACTTGGGGTTATAGCGGTTGGTACCTACATATTTAGAGGGAGTATTCGTAGAGGTATGGCAGGATTTGCAAATACAGCAGAGCCTCCTTACATGGGAAATACAAAAACGCCAATAATATGGTTTGATATCAATAAAGATAATACGGTTACCTTGTATAGTCCTAAAGTTGAAATGGGACAAGGAACTTTTACAGGATTAGCACAAATGGCAGCTGATGAACTAGAAGTTTCTATGAAGCAAATAAACGTGTTAAACGCATCAACTATTTCTGGTAATATAGATGGTTTTGCTACGGGCGGTAGTACCTCTATTTCAAGTTTATGGAATCCTTTACGTGAATTAGCTGCGACCATGCGTGCAATGCTAAAAAATAAGGCCGCTGAAAAGTTAGGCGTGGCTGTAGCCGATTTGAGTGTTCAGGACGGAGTGATTTCTGGAGGCGGTAAAACTATGATGTATGCTGAAGTTGTTGAAGGAGTTACAGAATGGGATGTGCCTGATACTCCTGAATTGAAAGATATTAAATCGTATAAATTTGTTGGGAAACCAGTACCTAGAGTTGATTTAAAAGCCAAAGTTTTTGGAGACCCTATTTTTGGTATGGATGTTTCGATGCCAGATATGTTGTATGGTTCAGTTTTACGACCTACACATATTGGGGCGAAATTTGTGGACGCTGACGTTTCTGAAGCCTCAACAATGCTAGGTGTTATAAAGGTAGTTAAAGAAAAGGACTTTGTGGGCGTAGTAGCTAAAACCTTTCAACAGGCTGAGAATGCTAAAAATGCTATAAAAGCGAACTGGAACAACGAAAAAAATTGGAATACAGCAGAGATAGAATCCATGATAAAAGTAGGTGAAGGGAAACCTATCGAGATTCAAAATGAAGGAAGCGCTAAGAAAATATTAGAAGATGCTACTGTGATTACGGCTGAATATAAAAGTCCTATTGGCGCACATGCGCAAATCGAACCTAATGGAGCAGTAGCCTTTGTTGAAGGTGATAAGGTAACGATAAGTATGTCAACCCAAGTTGTGAAAATTACCAGAGATGAGATAGCAGAACGGGTGGGGATTTCAAAAGACAAAGTGAATTTGATTCCTACCTTTTTAGGTGGTGGTTTTGGCAGACGTTTGCACACACCAAACGGAATACAAGCTGCAGTGCTATCAAAAGCAGTTGGGAAACCCGTGAAATGTTTTTTAACCAGAAAGGAAGAATTTCAACATGATACCTTTCGCCCACCTACACACCATGTTTTAAAAGCTTTATTAAAAGAGGACGGAATGATTGAGGCGTTGGAGCATAATGTGTCAAGTGGTGATGTAGCTTTCGGTTCACCTATGGTTCCTGGCTTTGCACCTTTTGTAATGGGAGCTGATTTAGGTGCTTGGCGTGGCGGTATGATTAACTACTCAGCAATCCCCAATTATAGAGCTGTGTCTTGGCGTGTAAAATTACCTTTTGCAACTAGTTGGTGGCGAAGTTTAGGGTTGCTAGCCAATACTTTTGCTATTGAAAGTTTTATGGATGAATTGGCGGTGAAATCAAAAAAAGATCCGGTACAATTCAGATTAGATCAAATTGGCGAAGATGAACGCGGAAGAAGATTAAAAGACGTGATTAAAGCTGCTGCTGAAAAAGCGGAATATTTAGATAAAGTACAAAATGGTAGAGCTATGGGGTTTGCCTGTTCAGTTGATGCGAATACACCCTGTGCACAAGTGGCTGAAGTTTCTATAGAGAATAATGAAATACAAGTGCATAAAGTAACCTGCGCAATGGATCCAGGTATTGTAGTAAATCCCGATCAAGTACGTGCGCAATGTGAAGGAGCCATTATTATGGGAATGAGTGCTTCTATGTATGAACAAATGGAGGTGAAAGATGGGCAATTAAGACCTATAATTTACGGCCCATATAAAATGGCATTAATGAAACATGCACCGAAAGAGATTGATGTAATTTTATTACAAGGAATTGATGTTCCGGGAGCTGTAGGCGAACCACCATTAGGACCTATTGGAGCGGCAGTAGCGAATGCAGTATTTAGATTAACAGGAAAAAGGCTGCGTAATATGCCCTTACAACTATCATAAGTTTACGTTAATACGATACACTTAGGTAAAGTTTTCTATGATTTTACCTAATTTTATTTTTTAGAAGGTATGACATACGAGTTTAAAGAAATAATAGATCAAGCATTAATTAATCAGCAAAAAGGATTAAAATCTGTATTGGCTACTGTAGTGCATTTAGAAGGATCTTCGTATAGAAAACCGGGTGTACGAATGTTGATTGATGAACAAGGAGGTATGACGGGAGCTGTGAGTGGTGGTTGCGTGGAAAAAGAAGTATTTAAAAGAGCAAAATCGGTTTTTCAAGATAGAAAACCAAAGGTAATGGCGTATGATGGTCGTTATCGCTTAGGTTGTGAAGGTACCTTATATATTTTGATAGAACCTATCCTTATTTCAGAAGATTTTCTAAAAGTGTTTCGTAAGCAGTTAGAAGTTAGAAAGTCATTTAAAATTCAATCCTATTTTGAGAAAGAAGATGAAATTTTTGGTGATTTTGGGTCAATAGTTGAATTTGAAGATGGTAATTCATTTTCAATTAGCAATCAGATTGATCAGAATTTTCAGGTGTTTTCGCAGGAGTTACAACCCTTATTTCGATTGTTGATTATAGGTGGCGAACACGACGCTGTTAAATTGTGTAAAATGGCTTCTTTACTGGGCTGGCAGGTAGATGTGATTACATCTATGAATGATTCGAAACAAATAGGCGACTTTCCAGGTGCACATTCGGTAACTGGGCAATCGCCAGAAACCATCGTTTTTGATGGTCTTACAGAAAAGATGGCTATTGTAATTATGAATCATAGTTATGTGCAAGATTTACGGTATATGGTAAAATTAAATGAACATAAAGTTAAGTATATAGGTATTTTGGGTGCTGCAAAACGAAGAGAACGACTGTTTAATGAGTTATTTGATTTTATTCCAGATGTATCTGAAGAGTTTTTAGAAAGGATTTACACTCCTGCCGGACTCAATATTGGTGCAGAAACTCCAGAAGAAATAGCATTGTCAATTTTAGCAGAGATTCAAATGGTAATCAAAGAGAAACAACCTTTTTCGTTACGAAAAATTACGGGTAAAATTAATGTCTAACTTTAACGTCACTGTGAATGAAATGAAGCAATCTTTCTCTCAGATTAACAGATTACTTCGCTTTGCTCGTAATGGCATTTATATATAATGTCAAAAACCGTCATCCTCATTCTCGCAGCTGGAACCTCCTCTCGTATGGGAAAAGCAAAGCAATTACTCCCTTATAAAAATAGTACATTGTTGGGTTGGGCTATTGAGCAAGCCCAAGCATCAAAAATAGATGAGGTTGTTTGTGTATTGGGTGCAAATGCTGAAACGATACATGAGTCAATAAAAAAATATACTATAAAAACAATTTATAATCCCAATTACCAAGAAGGTTTGGGATCAAGTATTGCATCAGGAATAAAAGAATTACAAAACAAGATAGCAGTATTAATTATGTTAGCTGATCAACCGAATATCACTACAAAATATTTAAATAAATTTTTAGAAAAGCATACGATGCATCCTTCTAAGATAATTGCTTCAATTTATGGAGATGCTGTGGGTGTACCAGCGCTATTTCCGAAAAAATATTATGTAGAATTATTAAAATTAAAAGAAGATAAAGGAGCTAAAGAATTCTTAAATCTAGAAATTTCTAATGTTATTAAAGTACAAGGAGTAGATCTAATTGATATAGACTCTCTAGAAGATTATGAAAAAATTAAGCAATAATGTATGTAGCTTTAGGAACAGCAGCATTAGGCAGACCACTCTATATAAATATCAGGCAAGTACAGTATGAATTTGATATGGAAAGTTTTAAGAAAAACGCTAAATCTGTCTTGAATGAAGCATATAAATTAGGAATTCGCCATTTTGATACGGCGCCAGGTTATGGGTTGGCAGAAGAATTATTAATTGATTGGTTACAAACTAAAAATGACAACTCAATAACGGTCTCTACTAAATGGGGATATACGTATGTTGCTAATTTTAATCCAAAGGCAAAAATTCATGAAATTAAAGAACATAGTTTATCAAAACTGAATGAACAATGGCAAATTTCAAAAAGGTTATTACCTTATGTATCAATTTATCAAATACATTCTGCAACCTTAGAAACTGGTGTATTGCAAAATAAAGCTGTTTTAGAACAATTAGCTTTTTTAAAGGATGCGTATGCCATAAAAATAGGGATAACAACTACAGGTGCTAATCAGGTGGAGGTGATTAAAAAAGCATTAGATGTTGAGGTAGATGGCAATCAACTATTTGATAGTTTTCAGTGCACCTATAATATATTAGATCAAAGTGTAAGTGAGGTTTTAAAAGAGTTAAAAAATCAACAAAAAGTGCTTTTGGTAAAAGAGGCTTTGGCAAATGGTAGGTTGTTTCCTAATTCAAAATTTAAACAATATCAGCCATTATATAAAGAATTGAACTTTTTAGCAAGTAAGCATAATGTAGGTGTTGATGCTATCGTGTTGCACTATTGTTATACAAAATTGAATGCTAATTGGGTGCTGAGCGGAGCGGCAAATAGTGATCATTTACGCCAAAATCTTAAAGCAAATAAAGTTGAATTGAACCAACAAGAATTGGCTAGTCTAGACACTTTTAAGATTGATTCGACAGTATATTGGAAAGAGCGTAAACAATTACAATGGAATTAATTGAGGGCGAATTTTCTTTAGTGGTGATAGTGGTTATGCGTCTCACTTTAAAGAAGTAAGTGAGAAGTATGGTATTTTTATTTTGTTATGCTAGAGTGCGGTCAATACAACAAGATGTGACCAGATGTACATATGTTTCTCGATGAAACAGCCCAAGCTGTGATTGATGTGCAAACAAAAGCAATTATGCTAATACATTGGGGAAGATTTAAACTAGTATTGCATTCTTGAACAGACTCTATTGAACATGTGAGTAAAAAAGCTCTAGAATTAGATATACCTTTAGTGATACCTAAAATTTGGGAGCTTATTCTTAATAGATAGTTTGTCAAATAATAACAAATGGTGGTTGAATTAGATTGGTTTTGCAGTTAGATTTGTAAGTTTTTAAATTCAATTTCGACTAAATTCACGTTCAAAAGCATATTTATTAACTAGAAAAGAAACCAACTTGCTTAAACTAAATGTGTAATTAATCAATTATATTTAGTTTAACAACAAAAGTTCTTTCTAACCTATAAAAATCATTATTAATTATTAGAAAGAGAGGAACAAATGTATGCTAACTTGGAAAGAAGTAATCAACTTTTCCTTAAAGGGAAATCCAACTCCAAACAGACGAGTTGAAAAAACAGAAAAAGAGTGGAAAGCTCAATTAACTCCCGAGCAATTTAGAATTACAAGACAGAAAGGTACAGAACGACCATATAGTGGAGTTTTATGTAGCATTTATGATGCAGGCAAGTACAACTGTGTATGTTGTGATACACCTTTGTTTGATTCTACTATTAAATTTAGTTCGGGTTCAGGTTGGCCAAGCTTTACGCAACCCATTAAAGAAAATGCCATTAAGTATGAAAGAGATACTTCACATGGTATGGTAAGAGTAGAGGTTATGTGTAATACATGTGATGCGCATTTAGGGCATGTATTTCCAGATGGGCCAGAGCCAAGTGGATTACGTTATTGTATTAATTCAGAATCAATGAAACTAGAAAAGGAGGTTCAAAATGAAAAATAATAAATTAGAATTAGCTACTGTTGGAGGTGGGTGCTTTTGGTGTATAGAAGCTATTTTCCAGCAAATTAAAGGTGTTGAGAAAGTAGTTTCAGGTTATACCGGTGGTAGTGCGCCAGGAAGACCAACTTACCGTGAAGTTTGTTCAGGCTTAACAGGTCATGCTGAAGTTGTACAAATCTATTTTGACGCTACTATCATTTCTTATGAGGAGCTATTGGTGATTTTTATGACAAGTCACGATCCTACAACATTGAATAAACAGGGAGCCGATGCTGGCACTCAATATCGATCTGTAATTTATTATCATAATGACGAACAAAAGCAAATTTCTCAAGAGGTTATAAAACAACTAAAAACGTATTTTGAGAAGCCTATTGTTACAGAAATTAGTGAATTAGGTGAGTTTTTTGAAGCAGAAGAATACCATCAAGACTATTATAATAATAACAGTAGTCAAGGTTATTGTAATTTTGTAATTACCCCAAAATTAGCAAAGCTTCGTAAACAACATGCTGATAAATTAAAAGATGTTATTGTAAACTAATAGCATCGATACATAATTTTTTGCCAGTAGTTGTTCAAAATTATCTTTTTGAACAACTACTGTTTTTAATTTTTAATTAAAAAATGAGAGAAGTAAAAGATATAAAAGCTAAAGAATTTAATGTAAAACATTGGGTAGATGCCAATGGAAATAAGATTAAAGAAGTAAAACTTTCTGATTTTAAAGACCAATTTAAAGTATTGTATTGCTTTCAAAGTTGGTGTCCAGGTTGTCACAGTAGAGGATTGCCAGCATTGCAAAAAATGGTAGATGCTTTAGAGAATAATAATAAGGTAGTTTTTTTAGCAATTCAAACAGTTTTTGAAGGGTTTGAAGTAAATACCTATAACAAAATGCTTGAGACGCAGAAACAATATGAACTAAAAATACCATTTGGGCATGATGCAGGTGATGATGATAAGTCAACATCTAATATCATGAAGAATTATCAAACTGGAGGAACACCGTGGTTTATTTTTATAGATCAACATGATAACGTAGTATTTGCCGATTTTCATTTAAATGAAGCAGTAGCTATAGAATTCTTAAAGACAATAAAATAATGAATAAGATTCCAGAGATAAAATTATATGGTGCGAGCAGATGTACTAAAACAAACTGTTATAAGGAGCTTTTAGATAAAACCGAATTGTTGTATCAATTTTTAGATATAGAATGGAAAACACTAAAATTAGATTGAAATAATTAACAAAATTATTAAAAAGATGATTCTAAAACGTATTCAAAATATTCCAAAAGGGTATTCAGAAGTACTATATAACAACAAAAAATATGGTGTGACTAAAGCTGAATTCAATAATGGGAATAGTTATAAAATTTATGCTAAAGAATTGGGAGGTAATGATTTTATAAGTTTAAATTATTATATAACTACCAATAAAGAACTGTTGAAGCCCTGTGAAATGCCAGAAAAAAAGGTGACTCATTTTTTAAATAACTATCATTAAAAATATAATTATGAATTGGTACTTACCTATAACAATAATACCTGGTTTAGGGATGTTAATTTTATCAACCACATCTCAAATGATGACCTTAAGCTCTGAGATTGGGAATTTACTTTCTAACAAATGCTCGGATTTTCATCATAGGCTTTCTGAGCGTAAAATTAAACAATTAGGTTTGTTAACAAGGGCAAGTGCTTTACTGTATTTAGCAACAGGCAGTTATGTATTGTCAGGAATTTTAGGTGTAATTTTTGAAAATATATCAATTTTTGATTTACCAAGTATTACATTGTATGTTGGGACAGTTTTGGTATTTGTAGCATTAACATTACTCATTGTTTATGCCTTTAAGGCAGTAAGTATTAGAAAGATGCAATTTGATAATAACCTTAAGTTAGAAGATTAAAAGCATGATTGAAAAAATCGCATTGGGAGGCGGTTGCCATTGGTGTACCGAAGCTGTGTTTCAATCTTTAAAAGGAGTAATAAAAGTAGCACAAGGTTTTGTGAGTTCTACTAAAGAAAATCAATCTTTTTCTGAGGCAGTCATTGTTTATTATAATGAAGAGAAAATACCTGTAAGAGTTTTAATTGAAATTCATTTACGAACGCATAAAAGTACTAGCGAACATTCAATGCGAAAGAAATATCGCTCGGCTATTTATTTTTTTGATAAGAAACAAGAGCACGAGGTAATTAACATTATTGCTCAATTACAAAATCAGTTCGATAAAAAAATAATAACAAAAGTTTTAGAATTTAAATCGTTTAAATCATCAAATGATCAATTTTTAAATTACTATTACAGCAATCCAGAAAAACCCTTTTGCGAGACATATATAAACCCTAAATTACAGCTCTTAATACAACAATTTACAGAATATACAGAAAAACGAAAACTAAAGTTATATAACTATGAGCCTAATTGAAAACGTAAAATTTTATTTTCAAAAAAGATTAAATAATGAGCCTGTTAATAAAGCTCTAGAAGGTTTTTGCCCTAAATATTGGGGTAAACTAGAATGGAAGGGTGAATTTTACAAGAAAATTAAGACCAGCAATATTACTCCTGAGCGTAATACCTATAATGGTTTCGTGCATGAAGTAACCGAAAAACTAGATAAGATAACTTTAAAAGAAGGTATTCTTATATGTGAAACCTGTATATGAATTATAAGGAATGATTCATGCCATTAAGCATAAAGACTAAAAATTCATTAACTTTAACTAACTAATCAAATTCTTGTACAATGGTGTCTAAAAACTATTCACTTGCATTGTTAACCTTATTTTTTCTAGGTTCATGTGCCACATATCAACCTCAATATAAAACATCATCGTCAGTAAACCCTTATCCAAAAGATAAAGAACTAGAGCATTCATTTTATTTAATTGGTGATGCTGGTTATGCTATCAAAGATACCGCACAGGCAGTATTGAATAAATTTGAGAGAGAACTATCAAAAGCTTCTGAAAATAGTACGGCTATCTTTTTAGGTGATAATATATATCCTAGAGGGTTTACTAATAAGACAGCATTAAAAAGAAAGCTTGCAGAAGCCCGCATTCAAGAACAAACGGCGGTTGTAAAGAATTTTAAAGGAAAAACTATATTTATTCCGGGAAACCATGATTGGTACTCTGGTGTAAAAGGATTGAAACGTCAAGAAAAATACGTAGAAGATGCGTTAGGAAAAAATACTTTTTTACCTGAAGATGGTTGCCCTATTAAAGACATTGATATTGGTAACGATATAAAGTTGATTTTAGTTGATAGTCATTGGTATGTGACTAATTGGAATACGAAACCAACTATAAATGACGATTGTGAGATCAAAACCAGAGCAGCATTTTTAGATGAGTTTAGTAGTGAAATAAAAAAAGCCAGAGGTAAAACTACTATTGTGGCAATACATCATCCTATGTTCACAAACGGACCACATGGTGGACAATTTTCATTTAAAAGCCATTTTAAACCCATACCAATACTTGGAACCTTTAAGAATATCTATAGAAAAACGAATGGTTTTACCAATGTTGATATTCAGAATAAACATTATAACGAATTAAAACAACGATTGGTTACTCTTGCCCAAGCTAATAAACGTGTCGTTTTTGTTTCAGGGCATGAACATAGCTTGCAGTATTTAGTTACCGATAATTTAAAACAAATAGTGAGTGGTTCTGGTTCAAAGGTCTCTGCCACGCGCAATGTGGGCTCAGGTGTATTTTCGTATGGAACGCCAGGTTATGCCAGATTAGATGTTTTTAAAGATGGTTCTTCGCATGCACAATTTTATTCAATTGTAGATAAAAAAACAGTTTTTGAAACGAATGTCTTTCCAGAATTTAAGAAAACAAATACTGATATTTACCCAGAAAAATTTCCAGATTCAATAGCAGCGTCTGTTTATACCGATGAGGAGACCCAAGCTTCCAAAGCAAAAAGATGGCTTTGGGGAGAGCGTTATCGAAAATATTACAGTACTAAGGTAAAGGCTCAAACGGTAGCTCTTGACACTTTATTTGGCGGATTAAAACCAGTGCGAAAAGGTGGGGGTAATCAATCGAAGTCATTACGGTTAGAAGACAAAAACGGAGCTCAATACGTAATGCGTGCATTGCGTAAAGAAGCATTGCGTTACCTACAGGCTGTTTTATTTAAAGACAAATATATAGAAGGACAGTATGATGACACTGTAATTCAAGAATTATTACTCGACGTTTTTACAGGTGCACATCCTTATGCACCATTTGTTGTAGGTGACTTGGCAGATGCGGTTGGTATTTATCACACAAATCCTAAGTTATATTATGTACCCAAACAACAAGCCTTGGCTGAATATAATGATGAATTTGGAGGAGAGCTGTATATGATCGAAGAGCATACTTCAGAAGGTCATAGTGATAAAGCCAGTTTTGGTTATCAAAATACCTTAGAAGATACCGATGATTTTATGAAAAATATTCATAAAGACGAAGATATTATATTAGATGAAGCATCCTATATTCGAGCGCGTTTGTTTGATATGTTGATTGGTGACTGGGACCGTCATTACGATCAATGGCGATGGATTGAGTTTGAAGAAAATGGTAAGAAAGTATATCGTCCTATGCCGCGAGATCGCGATCAGGCATTTTCTATCATGGGAGACGGTTTTCTATTAAAAACAGCAATTAAATTGCTTCCGGCCGCACGATTACTTCGTAGTTATGATGATGATCTAAAAGATGTAAAAGGGGTAAATGTTGAGCCTTATCCTTTAGATATGGAGTTTATACAACGTTCTGGCAAAGAAGTTTGGGATGCACAGGTCAAAATTATTCAAGAAGGTATTACCGATGAGGTCATTGATAAAGCTTTTTTAAATATGCCAAAAGAGGTAAGAGATGAAACGGTTGAAGATATAAAAAGAAAGTTAAGAGCACGTAGAAGAAATCTTCAAAAAATTTCAGATCGATACTTTAAACTTACCAATCAATTGGCAGTAATAAAAGGAACAAATAAAGATGATTGGTTTGATATAGAGCGTTTACCAAATGGAGTAACGCGAATTACAGGATATCGTATTAAAGATGGTAAAAAAGCAGATATTTTTATTGACAAAACTTACAATAAAACAGAAACCAAAGAAATTTGGGTGTATGCTCTTGACGACGACGATGTCTTTCATGTATATGGTAAAGGAAATAAAGAGATAAAACTATTATTACTAGGCGGACAGAATAATGATACTTACGATATAAAAAATGGAAATGCTTTACGATATTATGATTACAAATCAAAGCCCAACACGTTTAAAAGTCATAAAGGAAATAGACACCTTACAGATAATTATTTTACCAATGTTTATAATTATAAGAAACTAAAAACAAGTATCTCTCAAATATTACCAGCCATTGGTTTTAATCCCGATGATGGAATGCGTTTGGGAGTCTCATTTACGAAAACTAATTATAACTTTGAACGCAACCCATTTAGTTCGCAGCATCGCTTTGGGGCTTTCTATTATTTTGCTACTTCTGGATATGATCTTTTTTATAAAGGAGAATGGGCGAATGTATTTTTTCAGAATGTGAATTTCGGATTAGACCTTCATTTTAATAGCCCTAATTATGCTACCAATTTCTTTGGTTTTGGTAACGAAACCATTAACCCAAATGCTGAAGATGACAATATGTTCGATTTAGATTATAATCGGGTTAAAATTAGAACTTTTAGAGTAATGCCAAGCATGGTTTGGCGTGGGCACTCAGGGTCAGTATTTTCACTAGGAGCCTTATACGAATCGAACGAAGTAGAGCGAACGGAAGGTCGTTTTATTGCTACTTTACCAGCAGATAATGCAGTATTTGACCAGCAAGATTTTTGGGGAATTGATACTAAATATGAGTTTGCTAATAAAAATGATTCGGCCTTTCCAACTTTAGGTTTTCAAACTGCATTAAATATAGGTTACAAGAATAATTTGACAACTTCTAAAGGCTACGGTTATATTGTGCCTGAGTTAGGTTTTGATTATAAATTAAGTCCATCGGGTAAAATAGTTCTGGCTACTAACTTTAATGCTCACATAAATTTAGGTGATGAATTTGAGTTCTATCAAGCAGCAACACTTGGTGCTAATAATGGGCTAAGAGGATACAGAAATCAGCGTTTTTCGGGCAAGACTGCCTTTGCTCATTCAACTGATATTCGATGGAATTTTAAAAAAATGAAGACCCAATTTGTTCCAATATCTTTAGGTATTTACGGAGGGTTTGACTATGGCCGTGTATGGAACGATAATGACACTTCCGAAAAATGGAATAATTCTCTAGGAGGTGGTATATTTGTGAGTATGGCCGAGATGTTGACAGGGAATATATCACTTTTTAACAGTGATGACGGACTTCGCTTTGCTTTTCGGATAGGTTTTGGTTTTTAACATATAACATAATTTAGAGATGCCTTCAGACACAACATTGATCTGTATACCAGACATAAGCGGCTTTACAAAGTTTATGAGTGATACCAATATAGAATTGAGCTCGAAAGTGATTCCTGCCTTATTGAACAAAATCATATATGCAAATGAAATAGGGCTAAAAGTCTCTGAGATAGAAGGAGATGCGGTATTGTTTTTTAAAAGAGGTAAGCTCCCTCCATTTAAAGACCTGATAAATCAATGCAGATCATTT
Organism: Maritimimonas sp. 2210JD6-3; assembly: GCF_056591795.1. Lineage (NCBI taxonomy): Bacteria > Pseudomonadati > Bacteroidota > Flavobacteriia > Flavobacteriales > Flavobacteriaceae > Maritimimonas > Maritimimonas sp. 2210JD6-3. The sequence goes on from NZ_JBWQOJ010000009.1 coordinate 30,308, forward strand.
TTTGTTGAGTTCTATAAACATCTTGATAAGATCTGTGTAACTCATAAAGAGCACGACGATATAGCAAATGTTCCAAAACTAGGTTTAAAAATTATTCTTCATTGCGGAGACGAGGTTGAATCAGTTCAAATAGGAAATCGTATAAAATTAATGGGTGAAGATGTTATTGTAGCCCATCGGTTGTTAAAGAATGAGATAGAAGATGATGAATATCTCTTAATTTCACAGGATTTGTTAGATCATTATAAAGACGCCGTTATTGAACGTCATTTTGGCTGGGGTCAACTGCAGGACGATGAAGAGCGATACAAACACCTAGGTGAAATAAACTATAGCTATGTGAAAATGAATAAGATTGTATGATCTAGATCCGTATTTCAATTGACATTGTTACGCGACTAAAAATATTCGTAATATGATTAAAGTTCTTTCTATTGATGTCTATTAAATTAATGCATTTCGGTGCCTTTACAGACTTACTAATAGAAAGCTCAAAATTTTGGTATCCAAATAATCGGATGAAATTTTATAATATGCTTATATTACATTATTGACTATCGAATGTGGTGAAATTGTATCTGCCATCACTATTAAGCAAAAAGCTGCTATTTTAGTTGATTTTGCAGTTTACTTTTATTTGATGAACAATACTTTATCTGTTTTTTAAAGAAACTCATATTATTTTACTCTATATTTGTAGCATTAGTTATTTAGACGGCTATTCTTTTTTAATCTCTCACCATTTTAATTAATTCTTTGCTTTCTTCATTATTTTAATCATCGCAATACTATTTTGATGTTTAAAATTGACAATACTTCTAGACACTATCAAATTAAGTTGATGATTGCTATGCAATTCTTAATCAACATACTATGCTATTGTTGAAGGAATAATACTAAAAAAGAATAGTATCGATAATCCAAAATTTTCAAGAACAGTAAATTCTGACTTTTCAAAGACCTTAAGAAACAGGGTAAACACGTATTTTAAAGCCAATAATAAAAGCAGAAAGGCGAATAGACTTATGTTTATTAAGACAGGTGTCATGATCGTCTTGTTTTTTACACCTTTAGTAGTATTAGCTACTGGTACAGTTACCTCTGTATGGATGCTTTTTTTACTATATATAATAAGCGGATTCGGAATGTCTGGAATTGGAATGTGTGTTATGCATGACGCCATACATGGATCTTATTCAAAAAATAAAAACGTCAACAAGCTGTTAGGCTATACATTCAATCTTATTGGAGCCAATGCAACCATTTGGAAAATACAGCATAATGTCTTACATCATACCTATACAAACATTGATCAAGCAGACGATGATTTAAACGCTCCCTTTTTTCTAAGGTTTTCACCACATGCCAAACACTATTGGGTACACCAATATCAGCATATTTATATTTGGTTTTTTTACGGATTATCTACGATATCTTGGATAACAACCAAAGATTTTGTTCGCCTAAACCGCTATAAAAATATGGGCTTCTTAGCTAAAAAAAATGAATATACTAAGGTGCTTGTGAGTATGGTAGCTTGGAAATTATTCTATTATACCTATGCGCTAATACTACCAATAATTATGGTACCGCAATCATGGTGGCTGGTTTTATTAGCATTTTTAAGCATGCATTTTATTACAGGAATTTTGGTAAGTGTTGTTTTTCAAATAGCGCATATTATGCCAGCTAATGAATTTCCAATTCCTAATAAAGAAGGTGCGATGAAAGAAGATTGGTATAGCCATCAATTTGCAACCACTACTAATTTTTCCCCAAAAAGTAAGCTTTTATTTTGGCTAATAGGAGGATTAAATTATCAAGTAGAACATCATGTACTACCAGACGTATGCCATGTACATTATAAGAATTTAACCAAAATCGTATCTAACACAGCGAAAGAATTTGGCATGCCATATCATGTTAAAGAAAGTTTTACATATGCGATAAAAGATCATATAAAAATGTTACGCTGGTTAGGTAAAAAACAAACTGTTAATACAATAAGAAAGGTAGCAACAGAATTTTAATCGCAGGGCGATAGCCCAATTGGGTTTAATTCTCTGGTGCTTGCGTCGAAATAGAAAGAGAACTCCCATTTAATACCTCACACCCTTGGGTAGAGGTTATTTATTAACAAAATAGAAATTATGATAAAACGAATAATACATAGAATAGTAAATATTAATAAAGTAAACACAATGAAAGAAGGTACAGTAAAATTTTTCAATAATGCCAAAGGATTTGGTTTTATTACAGTAAAAGACTCTGAAGAGGAAATTTTTGTTCATACATCAAATCTTATCGATCAAATACAAGAAAATGATCAAGTAACATTCGATGTTGAAAGAGGAGACAAAGGTTTAAGCGCTATCAAAGTAAGTTTAGCCTAAAATGTAACTAAAAGAAATGGCTATAAGATGCTAAACATCATTTTAAACTCATATCACAAAGTAGTCGATTAGACTATTATTAAAATCATAGTATAGACTTGTATAATATTTGAAGACACAAACTTTTATAGTTTGTGTCTTTTTATACATTCATTTAGATGTAAAGCGATTGTAATAAATACTATTATTGCTGAACAAGTTTTATTCCAGAATTTTTGAGAGAAAGTTGCGAAGGAGGTTGGGCATATTTTTTAAACAGATTACATTTGTATCTTAACAAAGACTAGATGGATTATTACTTAATATTCACAGCACTTGTAACGCTTTCTGCCATTTTCGGATACATCAATGTACGTTTTCTAAAGCTACCAAATGCAATTGGCTTAATGTTTATTACCATTATTTATACACTAGTTGTTTTCGCATTAAGCTATTTTGATGATACTCTTTTGCAAGCAGAAATTACTTTTATAAAACAAATCGATTTTAAAGAACTCCTTCTTGACCATATGTTGAGTTTTTTACTCTTTGCAGGAGCAATGCATACGAACTTTCAACAATTAAAAGTACAACGCTGGCCTATCTTATCATTTGCGACCATAGGTGTTTTAACTTCTACTTTTTTGGTAGGAGGTGGTATGTATTATGTTTTGCAATTACTAGGCTTAAACGTCGCCTTTATCTATTGTTTGCTTTTCGGAGCATTGATTTCACCAACCGATCCTATTGCCGTTTTAGGAATCTTAAAAAAAGCTGGGGTACCTAAGAAATTAGAGACGAAAATAGTAGGAGAATCATTGTTCAATGATGGCGTTGGGGTAGTAGTGTTTTTAACCATTTATCAAATTGCTGCGGGTAGTGGTGAGGCTACCTTTGGCAGTATTGCTCAGCTTTTTGGTATTGAAGTAATTGGTGGCGTTATTTTAGGCTTATTACTAGGATGGATCACTTTTAGAATGCTACAATCTATTGACGATTTTGATATTGAGGTCATCATTACTTTGGCAATGGTTATGGGTGGAACAATCATCGCGCAAAAATTCCACGTTTCGGCACCGTTAGCTATGGTAACCGCAGGACTCGTTGTAGGTAATGATACGATACGAGACTCTGCAATGTCTGAAACAACAGAATTGTATGTTGATAAATTTTGGGAATTGATAGATATCTTATTGAACGCAATTTTGTTCGTTTTAATAGGTATGGAAATGTTAGTACTGGTCTATGATGGAAAATTTATTACAGCAGGCTTATTAGCTATTCCAATAGTATTGGCTTGTCGTTATATATCGTTATTGTTGCCAGTTACTATTTTTAAAAAGAAGTTAGACTTTGTTCCCAAAACAAATCTAATAATGACCTGGGGTGGCTTAAGAGGAGGAATTTCTATTGCTTTGGCTTTAGGTTTGTCACAAGAGATGCATCGAGATCTTTTTTTAGTAATTACCTATATCGTAGTTGTATTTTCAATTTTAGTACAAGGGTTGTCAATAGAAACTTTAGTGAATCGATTGCGTAAAAAATATAATTTTTAATGAATACCACACAAGATTTACTACATCATCTAGATGTAAAATTAATAGTTGAACATACCTTTCAAGGTGAAAGTATTTTTGTAGGAAGCCCAAATGTATTTGGAGGTCAAGTTTTAGCGCAAGCCATTAGTGCAGCCTATAAAACTATTAGCAATAATCGCATATTAAATTCTATGCATGGCTATTTTTTAGAGCCTGGTAATTTAGAACTTCCTATACAGTATGAAGTAGGCACTATACGAGATGGAGGTTCTTTTTCGACACGACGCGTTACTGCAAGGCAAAACGGATTGACCATTTTTATACTTGCTTGTTCGTTTCACCAAAAAGAAAGCGGACATGAGCATCATTTTGAAATGAAAAACGAGGTAAGACCACCCGAAGAATTGATGAGCTGGTCTGATATGTCAATAAAATTCGGAGATTTTTTACCTAAAAGCATAAAGTCCTTTTTAGATATTCCACGTCCAGTTGAATTTAAACCAGTTAAGAATCTAAATCCGGTTGGAGAGAAAGATATGCCTCCATTCACAGATGTTTGGTTTAAACTAAAAGGAGATACGTCTAATTTAGATTTGGCTGCAAAACAACAAATACTAACCTATATTTCAGATTATAATATTCTATCGGTTATGTTTTTTCCGCATGCTAGTAAAGCACATTGGGGAAATACACGAACGGCGAGTTTAGATCATGCTATGTGGTATTTTCGTGATTTCGATTTTAATGATTGGATGCTTTTTTCTCTTGACTCTCCAAGTACACATAACGCCCGTGGATTTTGTAGAGGTATTATTTTTACTCGCGATGGAAAGCTCGTAGCCTCGGTTGCGCAAGAAGGTCTCATGCGACCGAAAAACTAGTGTTATTGCGAACGTAGTGAAGCAATCTATCTTTGGTAACTGGCTTTAAAAGATTGCTACAACTTTTTCAAAAGTCTCGCAATGATGATTACTTCCAACTTCAATCTTCTAATTTCTTATCTTTATGTAAAGAAAATTCATACAAATTGCCACCAGAGCCATGTGCATATTCATCGGTAATATAGAGTGTACTATTATCTTTAAAACAAACACCTTCTTTTTGCGAGAGATCAGCTTCATAAGGTAATTCTGTAGCCTTGCCGCTAAAGAAATTATCATCTTTAAAATCAGTAAACAACCAAGCAGATTTATGATTGGTTAAAACTATTTTTTTACCATCGTTTGAAATATCTGCAGCAGTGATCCAACACTCCATGTCTTCACAAGATTCAAAGGAGTCGATGTAAGTGGCGATATGATTCCCTTTTTTGGCGGGTACTTTATAGAGATTGGTTCTACCAAACCTATTTTTTACACGGCTTTTAGTAAAAACGTATAGGTTATTCTTATAAAAGAAAAACGACTCGCTATCAAAATGGCGTTGTTTTTTTTTGGGTGGGAATTTTTTTTGATTTGGGTAGGTAAAATTAATACGCTCAACATCAACTAATTTATCAGTATTAAGATCAGTAGCTTTGACTTTTAAGATCGTTAGGTTTTTGCGTTTGTTTGCATTATTTCCAAAATCACCGATATACAAATTCCCTTCGAGATCTGAAGTTAAATCTTCCCAGTCATGATTTTTAGCATTAATTTTAACCACTTTTTTAATCTTTCCTTTTGTGTTGACACCATATAGTTCAGGTTTATTGCCACTATCGTTGAGCATCCAAATGAGATCAGAATTTGCCGTAGTTTCAATGCCAGAAACCTCCTCTAATAATGTAGGTAAATCGGCTAGTACTTTTAGCTGGCCAAAGTTGATACAACTTGAAAGTAAAAATGGAATTATAATAATATATATACCTCGCATCCTAAACAAATTGATAATGAACAAATTTTTCAAGTACTTCGTCAAAAACAGCATAAATATCTTGAGGGTTATCTAGTGTTACCATTTTTAAGCGATACTCTTTAAAATGCGGAATTCCTTTAAAGTAATTGGTGTAATGACGTCTTGTTTCTACCACACCGAGACGTTCTCCTTTCCAACCAATAGACATTTCTAAATGGCGACGTGCTACTTTTACACGTTCTGCCAAGGTAGGTTTGGGTAAGTGTTCATCCGTTTCAAAAAAATGTTTCACTTCCCTAAAAAACCAAGGATATCCTATAGTAGCTCGACCAATCATGGCACCATCTAGCCCATAATCATCTCGCATTTCTTTGGCGCGCTCTGGAGAAGAAATATCTCCGTTACCAAAAACAGGAATATGCATTCGTGGATTATTCTTTACAGCGGCAATAGGTTTCCAATCAGCATTGCCTTTGTACATTTGTGCACGTGTACGACCATGAATGGCAATGGCTTTACAACCCACATCCTGTAATCGTTCTGCAACTTCTACAATTTTTATTGAGTCATGATCCCAACCTAAACGGGTTTTAACTGTTACAGGTAAGTTGGTGCGCTTTACCATTTCGGCAGTGAGTTTTTCCATCAAACAGATATCTTTTAAAATACCTGCTCCGGCCCCTTTTGAAACCACTTTCTTTACTGGGCATCCAAAATTAATATCGATAATATCTGGATTCGATTTCTCAACAATATCAATGGTTTGTAACATAGCATCGAGATTCGCACCAAAAATTTGAATACCTACAGGGCGTTCTTTCTCATAAATATCGAGTTTCATCGTACTTTTTGCAGCATTACGAATGAGTCCTTCGCTAGAAATAAATTCGGTATATACCACATCGGCACCTTGTTCTTTGCATAAAGCTCGAAAAGGTGGGTCTGAAACGTCTTCCATAGGTGCTAGTAATAGCGGGAAGTCAGGTAGTTCTATGTTACCAATTTTTACCACGGTACAAATTTACTTTTTTATTATCATTCCTGCGAAGGCAGGAATCTTTTTTATATTTACCTAATAGTTAAAAAATATGTCAGAACACGATCATGAAGGTCATAGTCATGGTATTTCAGATCTTTCTAAGATCAACAGAGCGTTTTATATTGGTATTTTCTTAAATGCTGTTTTTACCGCAATTGAATTTATATATGGCTACATTCATAATTCACTAGCACTTATTGCCGACGCAACACATAATTTAAGCGATGTGGCAAGTTTGATTATTTCATTGATAGGTTTAAAACTTACCAAGAAAGCCGCGACTAAATTATATACTTATGGTTATAAAAAAGCCTCTATTTTGGCTTCTTTAATTAATGCTGTATTGTTAGTAGTTGTAGTATTTAATATTACTAAAGAGGCCATAGAACGTTTTGATGCTCCTCCAGAAGTTTCAGGGAAAATAATCATTATTGTTGCTTTAATTGGTGTTGTAATTAATACTATTTCGGCGTTTTTATTTTATAAAGGGCAAAAGGACGACATTAATATTAAAGGTGCTTTTTTGCACTTAATGGTAGATGCTTTGGTGTCTGTGGGTGTTGTGGTTTCGGGTATTATGATTCATTATACAGGTTGGAATCAAATTGATCTTATTGTAAGTATTATCATTGCAATTGTGATTTTAGTAACTACATGGGGCTTGTTAAAAGAAAGTATTAAGCTTACGCTAGATGGAGTTCCTAAAGATATTGATATCGAAAAGATTCAAAAAATCATGCTAAAAAATGAAGCTGTTCAAAAAGTGCATCATACGCATATTTGGGCTTTGAGTACAAATACAAATGCGATGACCGCGCATGTAATTTTAGATAAAGATTATACGTTAGATGAAATCTCAAAATTGAAAAAGGATATTAAGCATGCGCTTGAACATGAAAATGTACAACATGTTACCTTAGAATTTGAAACAGAACACGACCATTGTAAAGAAAAAGATTGTGATTGATTTTTATAGTACGCTTACGGTTTGTCTATGGCAAGAAAGGTAGGCAAGGAAACTTTTCGTTTCCGTCTGTATTATAAGCAGGAGTTTTTGTTTTGTATTTTTCTTTTTGATATCAAATGCCAAATCCAAAAGATTTGGCGGGCTTGACAAACACACTTAAGCATTTAAATTTAACACTTTATGCCCTATTTGCTATAGGTATTGTTGGCAATAGTTTTTTAATCAATCAGTTTTTCTTTTTGTAAAAGGTATCATCATAGGTGTTTTCTTCATATATGCTAAATATTTAGATGTAAAAATTTCCTTTAAATCTTTTTCTTCATATAGAGCTCCAATGAAGAAATACAAAGTCAAAAGAACAGCGAATACTAAATGTGTTGTTGACATCACTGGTGTAAACCATAGTCCCATAATGCCACCTAAGTACAACGGGTGCCTTGTATATTTATAAAACGAAACCACTTTAAATTCTAATTCAGTATATGGTTTATTTAATAGTTCTAAATAGGTTTGTCGCAGACCAAATAAATCAAAATGATTGATTAGAAAAGTACTTACAAACAAAATTACCCAACCTAAAAAAAATAAAACGTACATAGTATAAAATAGAATACTTCCTTCTTGAATTGTCCATATGTTACCACCAATTGGTTCCCAGTTCCATATAAGAACAAAGAGCAAAATACCCGCTTGTAGTACATAAGTACTTCTTTCTACGGGTCTCGGAAGAACTTTAGTAATCCAATTTTTAAATGATTTCCTAGCCATTACGCTATGCGGTACAGCAAAAAGTAATACAAGTGCAAGATTTTTTAAAAGCGCATAATAAAATGGAACTTCAGGATTTCTGTCGATTGATATTTCTGGAACTAAATGACTTATCGATAAAATCCAAAATAATAGAGAAGCAAAACCAATACAATAACAGATAATTGAGTAGACGAACATGAATAGCTTTTTCATAATATTTAGTTGAATTAATAATGACTCAAAATTCAATTAAATAAGTGACTACAAGTTTACTGAGCAGTCCTAAAAATATTCTCTAAAGCTCAAAAGTAACCTATGAACTAGCATTTAGTTTTCTAAACTTATTTGGGGGGAACTTGTATTTTTCTTTAAAGACTCGAATAAAATGAGATGTATTCTTAAATCCGCTATCATAACAAATTTCATTAATGTTCAATTGGGTATTGATGAGTAGCATCTTACTGTAGGTAAGTCTTCTATTAATGAGCCACTTTGATGGTGAGGTTTCAAAAGACTTTCTGAAATCTCTCTTAAAACTTGAAAGACTTCGCCCCGATAGTTTTGCAAAAGCTTCGATTGGAAGATCATATTGAAAGTTAGCATTCATAATATTTTCAATACTAACCTTCTTTTGATTTGAGATCTCGAGCAATAAATTTTTAAATGCGCTATTGTTTTTATTAAGGGTGATATTGTAAATCAATTCTTTGAATTTTAGCTCCACAAGTTCAGCTGGAATAACTTCATTCATTGTCAGATATTGAAAAATACTCTGTATTAAAATCTGAAACGAATTGTTGGTCTTAATTTTTAATATGCCATCTCCTGTAACTTCGTCTTGAGAAGCTCTTGATGTTAAATGATTTTGCAAAGTAAATTTTCTGATGAACTCATCATTCATAAAAAAGAGCATAACACAATAGTCTTCTTCAAGATATTGCTTTGTAGCATACACCCCTTTTTTAACAAATAGTGTATCACCTGCAGTAAGACTATAGGTTTGTTTAGGAGTTATCCAATCTTTACGACCACTAATAACGTATGTGATTAAGTGAGATTTAGTCCATAGTTGAAATTTTTCAACATTTAATGGACATTTATATTCTACCAAAAGAAAGTCATTTCCAATATGCTTATTAAATTTGGGATGCTTTTTGAAAAAATCATATACATCTATAGTCATAATCTCTCGAAAATATTCTAGTTCAATATATGTATATAAACTGTTGAATTCAATATCATATTTTTCTATTTCAATTATATTTATAGCAGTGTTAGACTAAATTGAAATTATTACAATGTTAAGCTATGCGGAGTTGTAATTCCGTTTAACAAGTGATAAGCGAAGTTCGAAGAAAATTCATTAAGAAGCAAACTAAATTATATTAGAAAGGTTTTTGTTTTTTAAAACCCAAACTCCATAAAAACCTAGCAAGAGTTCAGCAAAGGTTCCAAAAAGATAACCAAAATTTGGTGTGCCATCTAAAACTAAACTTATAAGCCTCCCAAAATCAAGTCCGAACATAAAAATAATGTTAGAAATGATCGTTGCCTTCCAATATGTAGCTTTGAAAATTCCAAGAATCCATAAAACGGAAATTCCAAGATATAACCCCATAATGGCTTTAAAGAAATTGTGTTCATCTATGGTATTGGGGTGAAATCCAAATTTTAAATCAGGATCAAAACCGTATAAAAAGCAATAGGAATTACAATAACAACAGAAATGATTAAATGAATTTTAGTAATAAAATCATTTTTAGTTTTTATCATATGATTTTACTAGAAAGTAACTTCTACTTCTACTTCATTATTGTCTCTATCAACAACAACCTTCGCAGTATTTCCTTTTTCAAAAGTGGATAGTGCTTTCATATAATCCATCATGTTTTTTATTTCACTATCACCTATTTGAATTACGATATCACCTTTTTGTAATCCTGCTTTTTGGGCGGGTTTGTCTTCACTTATTCCGTCAATACGCATACCAACGCCGTCAAATAAATAATCGGGTATAACACCTAGACCAACTTTAAAACGTGGCGTAGATTCACTTTCATTTTTTGTTTTTCTAAAGGCTAATTTGCCATTATCATCCAGATCAGCGATGATCGTATAAATGTAGTTGGCAATAGTTTCCATACCTTTATAATTCAGTTTATCTGAATCATCAGATGGTTTATGGTAATCTTCATGTTGCCCAGTAAAAAAATGCAATACAGGTATATCTGCATTGTAAAAACTGGTGTGATCACTAGGCCCAACTCCCGATTCTTTTTGTATCAGTTTAAAATTGTCATTATTGGCTTTTAAAGTTTGCTTTAAAATTGGTGAAGTTCCAGTACCATACACAGCCAAGGTACTATCCGCTTTTAACCTACCTACCATATCCATGTTAATCATATAATTTACTTTTTTAAGATCTATGGTTGGGTTCTTTACAAAATAATTCGATCCCAAAAGCCCCATTTCTTCACCTGAAAAAGCAATAAATAAATAATTATTATTTGTATTGCCTTTTAGTAATTTTTTTGCAAGGTTTAGCATGACAGCAATGCCACTTGCATTATCATCTGCGCCATTATGAATAGCCGCAATGGAGTCTCGGTATAAAGAACCATCACCACCTAATCCTAAATGATCATAATGCGCTCCGATGATAATCGTCTTCTCTGCCTTATTATCGACATAGCCAAGCACGTTCCTACCTATAATAGAGCCATCTTCTTTGGTGTCAAATTTTATAGCTTCATGTGGGTGCGTTTTCGGTTTAAAACTAAAATCTTGATAAAACCCATCAGTACCTTTCACCACTATACCTAGTTCATTTAAGCGATTGGCAATATATTCAGCAGCTTTCTTTTCTCCTTCCGTTCCTGTGGCTCTTCCTTCTAAACTGTCATCTGCTAAAAAAGAAACATCTTCTTGCATTGAAATATCTTTTATTGTTTTTTCTTTTTTACAGGAAGCGATAAAAATAAAAAGAATAAAAGGAATGATTCTGTACATGAGTTCTTGTATTTTTGTGCAAATTTAGTCAAATAACATGAGGCAATTCTATATTTTTCTATTGGTATTAGTAGTAGTAAGTTGTAAAAAGGATAAGGTTGAAAAAACTGATGTAAAACAAGATTCAACGAAAGTTGTCATACAAAAAGATAGCTTACTCTATCCTGAAGAAGTACATTTTAAATCGATTCGTCAAGTAACATTTGGTGGTGATAATGCAGAGGCGTATTGGAGTTTTGATGATAAACAGATGATATTTCAGAGCAATAATAAAAATTGGGGTGTTAACTGTGATCAGATGTTTTTAATGAATGTAGATGAAACCTTTAAAAATAGTATTCCGCCAATGATCAGCACTGGAAAAGGACGTACAACCTGTGCGTATTTTTTACCCGATAATACACATTTTGTCTATGGATCAACACATTTAGCGCAAGATAAATGTCCTGATGCTCCATTACGAAAAAATGGCAAATATGTGTGGCCAATTTATGATAGCTACGACATTTTTGTAGCCGATTTAGAAGGAAATATCACTGCACAATTAACCAATGAAAAAGGCTATGATGCAGAAGCTACAGTATCACCAAAGGGTGATAAAATAGTGTTTACATCAACAAGAAGTGGCGATTTAGAATTATATACTATGAACATAGATGGTTCTGATGTAAAGCAAATCACCAATGAGTTGGGTTATGATGGAGGTGCTTTTTTTTCACCTGATGGTACAAAGTTAATTTTCCGTTCTTCTAGACCAAAAACAGAAGAAGAAATAAAAGCGTATAAAGATTTATTAACACAAGGCTTGGTAGAGCCAACAGAGATGGAATTATACATCTGTAATGCCGATGGTTCTGATATGAAACAGCTAACTGATTTAGGAAATGCGAACTGGAGTCCGTTTTTTCACCCTTCAGGTGAGAAAATATTATTTTCATCAAACTTTGAAGCTGAGCGCGGATTTCCTTTCAATCTGTATATGATAGATATCGATGGTAAAAACCTCAAGCGTATTACGCATGGAGAGACATTTGACGCCTTTCCTGTATTTTCTAACGATGGTAAATACTTAGCATTTTCTTCGAATCGCAATAATGGAGGCGGTAGAGATACTAATTTGTTTATTGCCGAGTGGCAAGACTAATGGTCTAATTAAAAATTGTAATTTAGAAGCTGTATCTATAGATGCAGCTTTTTTATGTACCAAACTTAAAATTATTACAATGAAAACAATGTCAAGATTGTTGCTTTTATTTTTAATAGCAGTCGGAATACATGCTTTTTCACAAGAAAAAGATACTACTGTAGAAAACATTATAAAGGAAGCAAATGAAAACTCACAGCTAGAGCGTTTGGGTCACGAATTATTAGATGTTATAGGGCCTAGGTTAGTAGGAACACCTGAAATGAAGCAAGCGCATGATTGGGCGGTAGAAACGTATAAAAAATGGGATGTCAGTGCCAGAAATGAAAAATGGGGAGAATGGCGAGGATGGCAGCGCGGTATTACACATATAGATATGGTACACCCTCGAAAAAGAACCTTAACAGGAATGCAATTAGCTTGGAATCCTAGTACTAGTAGTAAGGGTGTTACAGCCGAATTAATAACCTTACCTATGGTTAAAGATTCTTTAGAGTTTGCCAAATGGTTACCTAGCGTAAAAGGAAAGTTTGTAATGATTTCAATGAATCAACCAACGGGAAGACCCGATTATAATTGGGAAGAGTTTGCTACAGAAAAGTCATTTAAAAAAATGAAGGATGCTCGTGATGTACAAACAAAAGCATGGCGAGAGAATATGCGAAATACAGGTTATGGTAGAAGAACATTAAATGCAGCATTAGAAGAAGCAGGTGCCGTAGGTATTGTTTCATCAAATTGGTCTAGAGGTTTTGGTGTAAGTAAAATATTTAGCGCTCGTACTAAGAAAATTCCAGCAGTAGATCTTGAGTTAGAAGATTATAGTATGTTGTATAGAATGGTGGAGTATGGAGATAAACCTAAAATTAAGATTGTTGCAGAATCTAAAGAGTTAGGAGTAGTGCCTACATTTAATACCATTGCAGAAATTAAAGGTTCCGAAAAACCCGATGAGTATGTAATATTATCGGCACATTTCGATTCTTGGGATGGCGGAACAGGAGCTACAGATAATGGAACAGGAACTTTGGTGATGATGGAAGCTATGCGAATCTTAAAAAAAGTGTATCCTAATCCAAAGAGAACCATCTTGGTAGGACTTTGGGGAAGTGAAGAGCAAGGGTTAAATGGTTCAAGAGCTTTTGTAGAAGATCATCCTGAAATTGTAAAAAATGTACAAGCATTATTTAATCAGGATAATGGAACGGGTAGAGTTGTAAACCTGTCAGGGCAAGGATTTTTACATGCCTATGATTATTTAGGAAGATGGTTAGAGGCAGTGCCTAAAGAAATTCGAGATGAAATAAAAACCACTTTTCCAGGCACGCCAGGCGGTGGAGGTTCTGATTATGCTTCTTTTGTAGCCGCAGGTGCGCCGGCATTTTCATTGAGTTCGTTAAGTTGGTCTTATTGGAACTATACATGGCATACCAATAGAGATACGTATGATAAAATTGTTTTTGATGATGTACGAAACAATGCAATACTCACAGCAATCTTAGCGTATAAAGCATCTGAAGACCCAGAAAGAACGTCTGCAGAAAAAAGTAAATTACATATAAACCCTAGAACAGGTAAGCAAAGAGAGTGGCCTACACAACGATCTCCTAATAGACGAGGAGGATTAGACTAAAAAACAAAAAGCTTCGCAATTTTGCGAAGCTTTTTTATTAAAAAATAATGTCTTCTAAGATAATGAAAATGAATCTTTTACTTTATCTAAATAGTCCAGTTTTTCCCATGTAAATAGTTCCACATCTAAAGTCTTAGTAGTTCCGTCTGGTTGCGTAAATGTTTTAGACACGGTTTCGTTTTTGCGCCCCATATGTCCATAAGCGGCTGTTTCGCTATACATTGGCTGGCGTAATTTTAAACGCTCTTCAATAGCATGAGGGCGCATGTCAAAGATTTCAGATACTTTTTTAGCAATTTCTCCATCAGATAGATCAACTTTAGAAGTTCCATAGGTGTCAACGAAAATACCCATAGGTTCTACCACGCCAATGGCATAAGATACTTGTACCAATATTTCGTCAGCAACACCAGCTGCGACTAAATTCTTGGCAATATGACGGGTAGCATATGCCGCACTTCGATCTACCTTGCTCGGATCTTTACCCGAAAAAGCACCACCGCCATGGGCACCTTTACCACCATACGTGTCCACAATTATTTTTCTTCCAGTTAAACCAGTATCACCATGAGGGCCACCAATTACAAATTTCCCCGTTGGATTAATATGATATTTGATGTCATCGTTAAACAAGGCTCGAATTTCTGGAGAAAGTTGTTGCTTTACTCTTGGAATTAAAATCGCTACAATATCTTTTCTAATTTTTGCCAACATAGTATCATCAGAAGCAAAATCATCATGTTGCGTTGATACTACAATAGCATCAATTCGCTGAGGGACATTATCGTCTGAATATTCTATAGTTACTTGACTTTTAGCATCAGGACGTAAATATGCGATAAGCTCATTTTCTCTTCGTAAAACAGCCAATTCTTTCAAAATTAGATGAGAAAGATCTAATGCTAAAGGCATATAGTTTACTGTTTCATTCGTGGCATAGCCAAACATCATTCCTTGATCACCTGCACCTTGTTCTTCTTTAGATGCTCTATCAACACCTCTATTAATATCATCCGATTGTTCATGAATTGCAGAAAGTACCCCACAAGAATTCCCATCAAACATATATTCACCTTTAGTATAACCAATTTTATTGATCACATCTCTAGCAATTTTTTGAACATCTAAATAAGTTTTAGACTTTACCTCTCCGGCCAATACTACTTGCCCCGTTGTAACCAAAGTTTCACATGCAACTTTAGATTCAGGGTCAAAAGCTAAAAAGTTATCAATGAGCGCATCAGAAATCTGATCTGCAACTTTATCAGGATGGCCTTCTGAAACAGACTCAGAAGTAAATAAATAAGACATATATTATGCTTTTATAATTTTAAAAAACTGATTGATTGGTCGCTAAAAGGAGTAGATTATTACTGCTTTAGCATTTTTTATGTGAGGTTGCAATCAGTTCAAATTTTTCCTCGAAATCGGCTACAAATGTACAGATTAAATTTATATGATTAAAAGATAAAAATAAAATAACATCAAAAAAATTAGGATATTAAATATTTATGACTGAATATTTGCACTCACAAAGTTCAATTACTTACTTGAAATGTTATCAAGAAAGGTGGAGGGATTAGACCCTTTGAAACCTTAGCAACCCTTTGTCAACCAAAGAAGGTGCTAAATTCTACTCCGAATTAATTTCGGGATAGATAACAAAATGAAAATTACACATGTAGTTTTTGTAAAAATTCTTTTTAACATTTTTCTATTAAGTACGCTTATAAAAGCGCATTTTGACTTTTGGTTTAATTATGTATTAACTCAAAAAAATTAGAAAAATGAGTACACAAAAATTCGCAACCAATGCGTTGCACGCAGGACACGATGTAAAGCAAACATCTGGGACAAGAGCGGTTCCCATTTATCAAACGACTTCGTATGTTTTTAATGATGCTGAACATGCAGCAAATCTCTTTTCACTAAAGGAACTAGGGTTTATCTATACCAGATTAAACAATCCTACCAACCAAATCTTACAAGATCGTTTAGCTACATTAGAAGGAGGTATTGGTGCTGTTGTTTTTGCCTCAGGTACAGCTGCTATTTCAACAGGTTTATTAACCTTGTTGAAAGCTGGCGACCATATTGTAGCTTCGAGTAGTTTATACGGAGGTACTTATAATTTATTAAATGTTACGTTGCCCAGACTGGGTATTACAACAACATTTGTAGATGCTTCTAATCCTGAAAATTTTGCCGATGCCGTGCAAGAGAATACGAGAGCTTTCTTTGTTGAATCTTTAGGAAACCCTAAATTAGATGTATTAGATTTAGAAGAAATCTCTAAGCATGCTAAATCGGCTAGAGTTCCTTTTATTGTTGATAATACGGTGGCAACTCCTGCTTTGTTAAATCCGATAGAGCATGGTGCAAATATTGTGATCCATTCTTTAACAAAGTACATAGGTGGTCAAGGAAATTCATTAGGAGGCGTAATTGTAGATGCTGGTACTTTTGATTGGTCTAGTGGTAAATTTCCTGAATTTACCGAACCATCAGCAGGTTATCACGGATTAATTTATCATGAAGCTCTAGGGGCTGCTTCTTATACTTTTAAATTAATTATTGAAGGATTACGTGATTTTGGCGGAGCGCTAAGCCCTACCAATGCATTTAATATTATTCAAGGGTTAGAAACATTAGAAGTAAGAATTAAAAGGCATAGTGAAAATGCGTTAGAATTGGCAAAATGGTTACAACAACAAGATGAAGTGACCTGGGTAAACTATCCAGGATTAGAAAGTAGTAAATACAAATCATTATCAGATAAATATTTACCTAAAGGGCAAAGTGGTATAGTTACATTTGGAGCAAAAGGAGGTTATGAAGCTGCTAAAAAGATTGCTGATGAAACACAATTATTTTCTTTACTGGCGAATATCGGAGATACAAAATCATTAATTATCCATCCTGCCAGTACAACACATCAACAATTGTCTGAAGCACAACAAAATGATGCTGGAGTTTCTCAAGATTTGATTCGTTTGTCGGTAGGATTAGAAAATATTGAAGATTTAAAAGCTGATCTAAAGGCAGTATTTTCTAAAATTTCTAGTGAAGTGATCGCTTAAATAAGTCAAGTTTGAAACGCAATTTATTCCATATTAATATTGATTATATCACTGAGAGCAATGTTCAATTCGAAAATCTCCAATTAAGTCATCAGCTTTTTGGAAAAGAACTAGGCACAGCTCCAGTGGTATTAATTAATCATGCCTTAACAGGAAATAGTAACGTGACTGGTGAAGGTGGATGGTGGAAAGATCTTATAGGAAAGGGCAAAGTAATAGATACAACGCAGTACACTATTTTATCTTTTAACATTCCAGGCAATGGTTATGATGGTTATGTAATAGACGATTACAAAAGCTTTGTTGCAAGAGATGTAGCAAAGATATTTTTATTAGGCTTAGAAAAATTAAAAATTTCTCAGTTGTTTGCGATAATCGGAGGTTCTTTGGGAGGTGGAATAGCTTGGGAAATGGCTGTATTACATCCTACTATAACAAAACATTTAATTCCGATTGCTACAGACTGGAAATCTACAGATTGGCTAATTGCTAATTGTCAAATTCAAGAGCAGTTTCTGTTAAATTCAAAAAACCCTGTACATGATGCTCGTATGCATGCGATGTTGTGCTATCGAACACCAGAATCATTTAAAGAAAGATTTCAAAGATCTCGTAATGAAGAGTTAGAAATTTTTAATGTAGAAAGTTGGCTCTTGCATCACGGTAAAAAATTGCAGGAACGCTTTCAATTGTCAGCGTATAAATTAATGAATCAATTGTTAAAGACGATTGATGTTACAAGGGGTGTTGAGAAAGGTGTGAAAATATTAGATGCCATAGAGGCAAACATACATATTATTGGTGTTGATTCTGATTTATTTTTTACGGCAGAAGAGAATAGAGAGACGCAAAAGCAGCTTGCTTTAGCCAATGATAATGTTACCTATAATGAAATTAATTCGGTACATGGGCATGATGCTTTTTTAATAGAATATGAACAACTAGAGAAAATTATTGAACCTATTTTCAATAAAAATGTAAAGAACAGAAGAATGAAGGTTTTAAAATTTGGAGGAAAATCATTGTCTAACGGCGGAATTAATAATGTGATCTCTATTATTGAGGATAAAATTAATGAAGGTGAATATATCACGGTAGTTGTGTCTGCAAGAGGTACTGCTACTGATGAATTAGAAACAATTTTAAATAGAGCTGCTAATAATCAGACATACTTAGAACAATTAGAGTCATTTAGAAGAGAGCAAACATTATTAACACCTTTACTCGATTTTTCTACCGAGTTTTCTCGCTTAGAAAAATTATTTGAAGGGGTGCGTTTGCTGGGAGATTTCAGTACAAAAATCAAAGATGAAGTATTAGCACAAGGAGAATTGTTATCTATAAAAACAATAAGTGAGTTATTACGCCAAAAAGGAATAAATGCAAAGGCAACAGATGCCAGAACCTTATTAAAGACAGATGAAAATTTTGGGAATGCGCAGCCTATTTTTGAGGTTTCAAAAGAGAATATTAAAAGGCATTTTAAAAAATTTAACAGCACAACTGTTAATATTGTTTCAGGGTTTATAGCATCTAATTTAAAGAATGAAACTACTACACTAGGTAGAAACGGCAGTAATTATACAGCTTCACTACTTGCCAATTATTTAGATGCAGAAGAACTACAGAATTACACCCATGTAGATGGTATTTATACTGCAAACCCTGATTTGGTTGCCGACGCAAAAAAGATTAAAGAATTGTCTTTTTCTGAAGCTAATGAATTAGCCAATTTTGGAGCAACTATTTTACACGCCAAAACCATTATTCCTTTATTAGAAAAGAATATTAATTTAAGAATTCTCAATACGTTTAATCCAAATGATGAAGGAACACTAATTACTTCTGAGCCAAAAAACAAGGGGATTAAATCAATTTCCCTACAAGATAATGTGGTATTGATAAATTTTGAAGGAAGAGGTTTATTAGGAAAAGTAGGAGTTGATGCCAGAATTTTCAGAGCATTAAGCGCTCAAAATATTAATGTAAGTATTATTTCTCAAGGTTCTTCAGAAAGAGGTATAGGGCTTGTAGTTAAAGAAGAAGAAGCAACAAAAGCTGTAGTAGCTTTAGAAAAAGAATTTGAGAATGATTTTTATACAAAAGACGTTAATAAAATTTCAATCATAGATAATGTAGCTGTGATCTCAATCATAGGATTGGATTTGAGTAAATTCCATTTATCCTACAATGCCTTGATAAAAAACCAAATAGTTCCTCTATTATTCAACAATACAATTACGGGTAAGAATGTAAGCTTGGTGGTAAAGAAAAAAGAATTGCATAAAGCATTAAATGTAATTCACGGACAAGTTTTTGGTATTGCTAAAAAAGTAAACATTACCATTTTCGGAAAAGGATTAGTAGGAGGTACGTTAATAAATCAGATTGTTGAAAATGCACAATCTATTTTAGAAAGGAGAAAAATTCAACTGAATATTTTTGCTATTGCTAACTCTAAAAAAGTAGTATTAACTAAAGAAGGAATAACTTCAAATTGGGAAAAGAGCCTTGAAAAAGATGGAAAAGAAAAAAATAATGTAAATGAAGTTATTGAATTTGCAAAGCTGCACCATTTAGAAAATTTAATAGCTATAGATAACACTGCTAGTTCAGATTTTGTTCAAAATTATATTCGGTTGATTGAAGCAGGTTTTGACCTCGTTTCATCCAATAAAATAGCGAATACCTTATCGCATACGTTTTATAAAGAATTACGCGAAAAACTAGCCAAAAATAAAAGAACGTATTTATATGAAACAAACGTGGGCGCAGGCTTACCTTTAATAGATACCATACGTTTATTACATGAGTCAGGTGAAAATATAACCAGAATTAGAGGAGTGTTTTCAGGCACTTTGAGCTATATTTTTAATCGCTTTTCAGCGGATGATATTCCATTTTCACAAGCATTGCAAGAAGCTATTGATAAAGGATACACAGAGCCAGACCCTAGAGAAGATTTAAATGGAAATGATGTCGCTAGAAAATTATTGATTTTGGCAAGAGAATTAGACTTAGAAAATGAATTTGAAGATATTACTATTGAAAATTTAATTCCAGAAGAATTAAGAAGTATTTCATCAGAATCGTTTCTTAAAAATTTAGATAAGATGAACAATTATTACAGAATTAGAAAAGAGTCTTTGAAAAAAGATCAGGTATTAAGATATATTGGTGATTTGTCTGGCGATTTATCTCAATCTAAAGGAAACTTAGAGGTAAAACTAGTGTCTGTATCTAAAGATTCTCCATTAGGTTCTTTAAAAGGATCAGATGCAATTTTTGAAATTTTCACAGAGTCATACGGAGAACAACCAATTGTTATTCAAGGAGCGGGAGCGGGATCAAAGGTAACCGCTAGAGGTGTGTTTGGTGATATATTACGATTAGCAAAAAATTATAGTTAAAGATGAGCAAATATTTTGAAACACAGGCAATAAAAACACAAACTGAGCGCACACAGTTTTCTGAGCATTCAACACCTCTATATTTAACTTCAAGTTTCGTGTTTGAAGATGCAGAAGATATGCGAGCTTCTTTTGCCGAAGAAAAAGAACGCAACCTATATAGTAGATTTTCAAATCCTAATACTACAGAATTTGTAAACAAAATTGTAGCTATGGAAGGTGCCGAAGCAGGTTATGCGTTTGCCACAGGAATGGCTGCTGTATTTTCAACTTTTGGAGCTTTATTAAATGCTGGTGATCATATTGTCTCATGTAGATCTGTTTTTGGTTCTACACATTCTTTATTTACGAAGTTTTTACCAAAATGGAATATTAATACGAGTTATTTTAAAGTTAATGAGATTGATAAGATTGAAAGTCAGATTCAGCCTAATACAAAAATACTATATGCAGAAACGCCTACAAATCCTGCAGTTGACATTTTAGATCTAGAATTATTGGGAGAAATTGCTAAAAAACACAATTTATTATTGATTATAGATAATTGTTTTGCAACTCCTTATCTTCAAAATCCTATACAGTTTGGTGCTGACTTGGTAATTCATTCGGCCACAAAATTAATAGATGGGCAAGGTAGAGTGTTAGGTGGTGCGGTAGTAGGTAATACAGAGCTTATTCGAGAAATCTATTTATTTTCGAGAAATACAGGACCTGCGATGTCTCCATTTAATGCATGGGTATTATCAAAAAGTTTAGAAACTTTAGCTATTAGAGTTGAAAAACATTGTGAAAACGCCTTGAAAGTAGCAGAATTTTTAGAAGAACATTCAAAGGTGAATTTTGTGAAGTATCCATTTTTAAAATCACATCCACAATATCAGATTGCAAAAAAGCAAATGAAACTAGGTGGAAATGTTGTGGCTTTTGAAATTAAAGGAGGTATTGAAGCAGGACGTACATTTCTAAATGCAATTAAAATGTGCTCTTTATCTGCTAACTTAGGAGATACAAGAACTATTGTTACACATCCTGCATCAACTACGCATAGTAAACTAAGTGAAGAAGATCGTTTAGAAGTTGGTATTACCGATGGTTTGGTAAGAATTTCTGTTGGATTAGAACATATAGAAGATATTATTAACGATTTAAAAAATGCATTGAACAAAATATAATGTTATTTTTGTTTAATGCTTTCGAAGAAAACAAAATATGGACTTAAGGCGTTGGCTTTTATTGCTCGTGAAGAACGAGGTACTCCCGTTCCCATTGGTGAAATTGCAGAAAGTGAAAATATATCGCATAAGTTTTTAGAAAGCATTTTGTTAACACTTCGTAAATCAGGTTTTTTGGGATCAAAAAAAGGAAAAGGTGGAGGTGTGTACCTTATTAAGAATCCTGAGGATATTCGAATGGTAGATGTCATACGAATTTTAGAAGGGCCTATTGCTTTAGTGCCCTGTGTGAGTCTCAATTTTTATGAAAAATGCGATGACTGTCCAGATGAGGAAAAGTGCTCTATAAATAAACTAATGATCCAAGTTCGAGATAATACGTTACAGGTTTTACGTAATAATACCTTGAAAGATCTAATAAAATAAATTAACAATTTTTTAGTTAAAAATGCTTGTACATATCATATAAATATATACATTTGCAATTAAATCCTAGTAATCCGATAGGATAATTATAATTTATGATAATAGATTCAATTATAACATCAAAAGAGAAAAGCGTTAAGAAGACTTATGCTTCAGAAGAGCAAGTAAAAAGGAGCCTATTAAAAACAATAAGTTGGAGAATAATAGGCACTTTAGACACCATCATTATTTCTTGGATAATAACAGGTACTTTGAGGTTGGCATTTTCTATTGGATTAATAGAGCTAGTTACTAAAATGGTACTGTACTTTTTTCATGAAAGAGCATGGAATAAAATAAAATGGGGAAAATGAATTTAGATAAAATAAATACAGAACTAAGAGATAAATCTCCTGAAGAAATAATTAATTGGGCTTTAGAGAAGGCAAATGCTCCAGTGATTACAACAAACTTTAGACCTTATGAAGTCGCAATTTTGCATGCCACTACTAAGGTAGCTCCTACTATAAAAGTTATTTGGTGTGATACGGGTTACAATACCCCACAAACCTATAAACATGCCGAAGAATTAATAGATAGATTAAGCTTAAATATAAAGTTATATGTACCTAAACAAACTGCCGCACATAGAGATGTAATTTTAGGAATTCCAGATATAAATAATCCCAAGCATAAAATTTTTACAGAGCAGGTAAAGCTAGAACCTTTTAGAAGAGCTATGAAAGAGCATAAACCAGATGTATGGTTCACAAATTTAAGAAAAGGGCAAACGGCGTTTAGAGATAGTATAGACATTGTGTCTAAAGGAGCAGATGGGGTGTTGAAAGTGAGTCCTTTCTATTATTATTCAGATATTGAACTAGATGCATATTTAGAAGAAAACAAGTTGCCAAATGAGTTCAAATATTTCGATCCAACAAAACAATTAGCAAATAGAGAGTGTGGTTTACATGCTTAAATGATAAAGAATTATGAGTAGTACAAGACATATAAATCCATTAGAAAACGAAGCGATCTATATTATTAGAGAAGTGGCAGCGCAATTTGAAAAGCCTGTCTTATTATTCTCTGGAGGTAAAGATTCTATAACCTTGGTTAGACTAGCGCAAAAGGCATTTTACCCTGCAAAGATCCCGTTTCCGTTATTACATATAGATACTGGGCATAATTTTCCAGAAACATTAAAATTTAGAGATCAGTTAGTTAAGCAATTGGGTTTAGAACTCATCGTAAGAAATGTTCAAGACTCGATAGACCAAGGTAAAGTAAAAGAGGAATCAGGTAAATACGCGAGTAGAAATACTTTACAAACAACGACCTTGTTAGACGCGATAGAAGAATTTAAGTTTGATGCTTGTATCGGAGGAGCTCGACGCGATGAAGAAAAAGCAAGAGCTAAAGAACGTATCTTTTCTGTGAGAGATGATTTCGGACAATGGGACGAGAAAAATCAACGTCCAGAATTATTCGATATGTTAAATGGGCAAATAGAGCATGGGCAGAATGTAAGAGTATTCCCTATTTCAAATTGGACCGAACTGGATGTATGGTCTTATATAGAAAGAGAACAGATTGAAATTCCACCAATTTATTTTGCTCATAAAAGAGAAACTTTTATTAGAGATGGTATGATATGGTCTAGTAATGATGAGGTAGTTTTTAGAGAAGAAGATGAGGTTGTAGAAGAACGATTAGTGCGCTTTAGAACCGTTGGGGATATGAGTTGTACTGCCGCAGTACTTTCTGAAGCCACAGACATAAGTACAGTGGTTGCAGAGATAAGAGCATCAACAATTTCTGAAAGAGGCGCAAGAATAGACGATAAGCGCTCTGAAGCAGCCATGGAAAAAAGAAAACAACAAGGATATTTTTAAATAAAGAAGAGTAATTAGAAAGTATGGAAGTTTTAAAAATAGCAACAGCGGGAAGTGTTGATGACGGTAAAAGTACCCTTATTGGGAGATTATTATATGATACCAAATCATTAACGAATGATAAGTTAGAAGCCATAGAAAAAACCAGTAAACAAAAAGGATATGATTATTTAGACTTTTCTTTGGCTACAGATGGTCTAGTGGCTGAAAGAGAACAAGGTATAACTATAGATGTAGCACATATATATTTTTCGACTAATACAAAGAGTTACATTATTGCTGATACACCAGGGCATATTGAATATACAAGAAATATGGTTACGGGGGCTTCTACATCTCAAGCAGCTATAATATTGATCGATGCCAGAAAAGGCGTTATAGAACAAACAAATAGACACTTTTTTATCAATAACTTGCTGAGAATAAAAGATGTTATTGTTGCGATTAATAAGATGGATTTGGTTGATTATTCTGAAGAGCGATATAACGAAATTAAATCAGATTTCGAAAAGTTAATTAGTAAGCGAGATTATCAAGATCAGCGAATTACATTTATTCCAGTGAGTGCCTTAAAAGGAGACAATATTGTAAATACGTCTGATAATATGCCGTGGTATCAAGGTAAAACAGTTCTTCATCATTTAGAATTGCTAGATAATAAAGATATTTATAATAGAGGAACACCGAGATTTCCAGTGCAGTATGTTGTGAGACCAAAAACCGATTATTTTCACGATTTTCGAGGATATGCAGGGAAAGTTTATGGAGGAGAACTTTCTATAGGAGATGAAATAGTCGTATTACCATCGCAGAAAAAATCTAGAATTAAAGAGATTTATTTTTATGATAAGAAATATGAAACAGCGGCAAGACGATCTTCTGTTACCATTACTCTAGAAGATGATATAAACGTAAGTAGAGGAGACATGATCGTAAAAGAAAATGATCTTCCCAAAATTGAAAAACAATTCACCGCAACCATTTCTTGGATGGACTCCAACGAGTTAAAACAAGGAAATAAATATATTGTTCAGCATGGTGTCAATAAAGTTTTGGCTAAAGTAGCTATAATACATCATAAAATAAATCCAGATTATTCAGGTCTAGATGATGGAATTGATGCGTTAACTATGAATGATATTGCTTCTGTAACGTTTAAACTGAATAAACCCATCTTTTATGATGCTTTTAAAAGCCATAGAACAAATGGTTCATTTATTCTAATAGACTCACTCTCAAATAATACCGTAGGAGCAGGTTTTATTAAGTAAAATAATTTTTTCATTAAATAAATGTAAAGTCTTAAATTTTAATCCTACTAATTCTATAGGAATAATATATTAAAATATGCAAAGTTTTAGAACAGAAATAGAAAATCCCGTAGTAGAAAAAGACATTATCGAATTAGAAAAAAAGATTCGATTGTTTAAAGAAGGGCAAATTGACGAAGAACGCTTTCGAAGCCTTCGTTTAGCACGTGGGGTGTATGGTCAAAGACAAGCGGGTGTTCAAATGATTCGCATAAAATTACCTTATGGTAAGGTCTTAAGCAAACAATTGAGAAGAATCGCTGATGTTTCTGATGAATATTCTAGAGGGCGTTTACATATTACTACCAGACAAGATATTCAAATTCATTATGTTGATCTAGACCGAACTCCAGAACTCTGGGCAGAGCTAGAAAAAGATGATGTTACCTTAAGGGAAGCCTGCGGTAACACAGTGCGTAATGTTACGGCATCAGAAACCGCTGGTATTGACATTAATGAACCTTTTGATGTTTCTCCATATGCCGATGCTTTGTTTAAATTCTTTTTACGAAATCCGATATGTCAAGAAATGGGTAGAAAGTTTAAGGTTTCGTTTTCAGCTACTAATGAAGATACAGGATTATCTTACATACACGATCTAGGGTTTATTGCTAAAATAAATGACGGTGTACGAGGATTTAAAGTTATGCTGGGTGGTGGTTTGGGTTCTCAACCACGCCATGCAGATGTATTGTACGAATTTTTGCCGTCTAATAAAATTATTCCTTTAATGGAAGGAGTGTTGCGTATTTTCGATCGTCATGGTGAACGTAAAAGCAGAGCAAAAGCAAGATTAAAATTTTTAATTAAAGATATAGGTTTAGAAGAATTTAAATCTTTAGTAGAAAATGAACAAAACGCAATCGCTCTAAAATCTGTACCGATTGATTTAAAAAGCTATCCAGTTTCTATACCTGTAAACGTTGAAGCTCCATTAGTTAAATTGAAAGATCAAGCTGCTTTTGAGAAATGGAAATCAACAAATATAATAGAGCAGAAACAAGAAGGCTATGTTGCAATTGGGGTAAAGGTTTTATTAGGCGATTTCTATACTGATAAAGCAAGATTATTAGCAGATGTAGTAGAAAAATATGCAGCAGGAGAGATTCGATTAACATTACGTCAAAATATTTTAATTCCATTTGTTAAAAAAGAATTACTCCCATTTTTCTATCAAGAACTTAAAAAGTTGGGATTTGCTGAAGTGGGTTATAATAAAGCTGTCGATATAACGGCTTGCCCAGGCACAGACACTTGTAATTTAGGAATTGCTAGTAGTACTGGTATAGCCGAAGAATTAGAACGTGTTATCAAAACTGAATATCCACATTACTTAAACAACCCTGATTTAGTTATAAAAATTAGTGGCTGTATGAATGCCTGTGGGCAACATAACATGGCAAATATTGGTTTTCAGGGAATGTCAATTCGCACTAAAGACAAGTTGGTAGCACCAGCACTGCAGGTATTGTTAGGGGGAGGAAATCTAGGAAACGGAAATGGTCATTTTGCTGATAAAGTAGTGAAAATACCAAGCAGGCGAGGACCAGAAGCGTTACGAAGAATCTTAAATGACTATGAGAAAAATACAAATAAAATATCATTTTTAGAGTACTATATCAATAAAGGTGAAAGGTATTTTTATGATATGCTTACCGACCTTTCAGATGTTGAGAATCTTACTGAAGACGACTTTATAGATTGGGGGAATAATGAAAAATATGTAAAGGCTATAGGTATAGGTGAATGTGCTGGAGTTTTAGTTGACCTTGTGGCGACCTTATTTTTAGAAAGTGAAGAGAAGATAATAAATGCAAAAGAAGCATATGGTAATGAAGTCTATTCAAATGCAATCTATCATGCGTACAGTGCTATGGTGAATTCAGCAAAAGCATTGTTATTATCTCAAAATTTAAAAACAAATACACAAGCAGGTATTATCAAACAATTTGAAGAGCATTTTGTTAAAACAAAAAAAATAGAACTAGGAAATTCTTTCGCTGATATAGTGTATCAAATAAAAGTAAATGTACCAACTAAAGAATTTGCTAAAGCATATATAAATAATGCGCAGGAGTTTTTAAATGTTGTACAAGAATATAGAGCGTTAGAGTTAACAAATTAATAGTAAAAAAATGAAAAAGATACCCAAATTGTCTGTAGTAGGAGCAGGTCCAGGAGATCCCGATTTAATTACTGTTAAAGCATTAAAAGTATTGTCATCTGCCGATGTCGTATTGTATGATGCGCTTATTAATAAGGAGCTCCTGAAGTATGTTCGGCCAGCGGCTGAACTCATTTTTGTAGGAAAACGAAAAGGATGTTATGCCTATCAACAAAACCAAATTAACGAATTGATAGTTAGTAGAGCTAAAACAGATGGGCATGTGGTACGTTTAAAGGGAGGTGACCCTTTTGTATTTGGAAGAGGAGCCGAAGAAATGGAATATGCAGCTAAGCATCAAATAAAAACAGAAATAGTTCCAGGAATTTCCTCGGCACTATCCGTTCCAGCCCATCAAAATATCCCTTTAACGAAAAGAGGAATTTCAGAAAGTTTTTGGGTCATAACAGGTACTACAAAAGAACATAAAATTTCTGATGATATAAAATTAGCCGCTCAATCTACAGCAACAGTTGTGATATTAATGGGTATGAGTAAATTATCAGAAATAATAAATGAATTCAAGTTTAATGGTAAAGAGGATGTACCTGTAGCCATTATTCAAAACGGAACATTGCCAGAGGAGAAAATTGGTATCGGAACAGTAGATTCTATCCTAGAAATTGTAGAAGAAAAAAAGTTGAGTAACCCTGCGATAATAATTGTTGGTGAAGTAGTAAATCATCACTTAGAACTACAAAAAATTAGTAAAGAAGTAAGATTAAATCAATTGGTATGTTAAGAAAAAATAAAAACGAGTTATATCCTATCTTTCTAAAAGTATCTCAACTAAATGTGTTGATCGTTGGTGGAGGAAATGTGGCGTTAGAAAAGTTATCCTTTTTGTTGAAATCAAGTCCAAATGCTAAGGTTGCGCTTATCGCATTAGATTTTTCAGAAGAAGTAGTAGCATTGGCAAGAAAACATAATATTGTTTATATGCAAAGACCTTATTCAAGCAATATTTTACACAAACAGCATTTGGTAATTGCGGCAACAAATAATAACGAGGTTAATAAACAAATATATAATGATGCTAAGAATAAACAATTATTGGTTAATGTAGCTGATACTCCTGATTTATGTGATTTTTATCTTGGCGGAATTGTAACAAAAGGTAATATAAAGGTTGCCATTTCTACTAATGGTAAATCACCAACCATGGCAAAACGATTACGACAGTTTTTTGAAGCAGTACTACCAGAAGAAATAGATGATTTGGTTACAAACCTTAATGAATTTAGAAAGACTATTAAAGGCGATTTTAATCAGAAAGTAAATACGTTAAATAAAATAACAGAAAGTTTAGTAAAGTAAAAAAATGATACAAACAGATATAGTAATAATAGGAGCTGGTCCCACTGGATTGTTCACCGTTTTTGAAGCAGGATTATTAAAGCTTAAGTGCCATTTAATTGACGCATTGGCACAACCTGGTGGACAGTGTTCAGAAATTTATCCTAAAAAACCGATTTATGACATTCCTGGTTTTCCTGAGATTTTAGCAGGAGATCTAACCAAGAATTTATTAGAACAAGGAAAACAATTTGAACCAGGGTTTACATTGGGAGAACGTGCTGAAACTATTGAAAAATTAGAAGACGGGTCGTTTATTGTTACTACAAATAAAGGAACAAAACATCATGCTCCTATAGTGGCAATTGCTGGTGGTTTGGGATCTTTTGAGCCTAGAAAACCACAGCTAGAAAATTTAAGTTTCTTTGAAGAAAATGGAGTCGATTATATTATTAAAGATCCAGAAAAGTATAGAAATAAAAAAGTGGTAATTGCTGGTGGAGGTGACTCAGCGTTAGATTGGAGTATCTTTTTGGCAAATATAGCTTCAGAAGTTACGTTAATTCATAGGCGAAACGAATTTAGAGGAGCTTTAGATTCTGTAGAAAAAGTTAGAGAACTAAAATTATTAGGTAAAATTAATCTAATCACACCTGCTGAGGTTGTAGCGCTAAAAGGAGAACATCGTTTAAATGCGATTTTAGTTGAAAAAGAAGGAAAACAACAATTTATAGAGACAGATCATTTTGTGCCACTTTTCGGATTGTCTCCAAAGCTGGGCCCAATTGCAGATTGGGGCTTAGAAATAGAGAAGAATGCCATTAAGGTAGATACTTTTGATTATCAAACTAATATTCCAGGCATATTTGCAATTGGAGATGTAAATACGTATCCAGGAAAATTAAAGCTGATTTTATGTGGTTTTCATGAAGCTACGTTAATGTGCCAATCGGCATATAAAATTATCCATCCCGATAAAAAGTATGTGTTAAAATATACAACAGTTAGTGGTATTAATGGTTTCGATGGTTCGCGCAAAGAAGCTCCAAAAGCAGTGGTACAGGCCATCAGTTGATATAGAATTTGTCTAACGTTAATATTTTTATAAAAGAAAGAAATGATGTAATACATAAGGTAGTTGCTTCGACAGATATGGCAGAGGTCTATAAAGCTTATAAACTTTCCGTTGAAGGAACTTGTGGAAGTATGGCGATGTGTGCTTCATGTTAATGCTATGTAATTTTCAATCATCATTTGCCTGAAAAATTAGATGAAGAAAAAACAATACTTTTAGAAGCGCTTAATGATGAAAAAAATAGTAGATTAGGATGTCAGATTCAGATATTGGAAGCATTAGAAGGTTTAGAAATAGAATTGGCACTAGAATCTTAAAAATTTATGAATAGTATTGAAAGACCAACAGTTGTAAAGAGTTTACCTATTTGCCTAAAGGATACAATCGAAATCTTTACAAAGAAATTATTTTATGCGTTGTTCGATAAAACATTTTACAAAGAGCATATAAATTCAATAGAAGAGTTATTCAATAAAATTTCCCAAAAGTTAGAAATTAACGATGCTAACACTTTATGGAAAACGTATCAGAAAAAATTTAAAACCATTAGAAGAAAATTAGATCTAGATGCTATTGCTTTTGAACAATCAGATCCGGCCTGTAAGAGTTTAGAAGAGGTATATTTAGCATATCCTGGCTTTCATGCTATTGCAGTGTATCGATTAAGTCATGAACTCTATACGTTAGATGTACCAATTATACCGCGTATGATGAGCGAATATGCACATGGTTTAACGGGTACCGATATTCATCCAGGAGCTACGATTGGAGATTCTTTTTTTATAGATCATGCAACTGGTATCGTTATTGGTGAAACGGCTGTAATTCATAATAATGTAAAAATTTATCAAGGTGTTACACTCGGAGGATTGCAAGTAAAAAAGAGTTTAGCAGCTACAAAAAGACATCCTACTATAGAAGATAATGTTACGATATATGCAAATGCTACCATTTTAGGAGGTACTGTTACTATAGGAGCCAATAGTATAGTCGGAGCTAATGTTTGTGTAACCGAATCCATTCCAGAAAATTCAATTCTAACGTATGAAAAAGAGTTTAGTATTAGAAAAAGAAATAATAGGTAGCAGTATTACCGATCAAATAGGTAATACGCCACTTATTGAAGCCAAGAACCTTATTTCAAAAGAAGGCGTTCGGTTGTTCTTAAAGTTAGAAGGACACAATCCAGGAGGTAGTGTTAAAGATCGCCCAGCGTTTAATATGATAAATGAAGCACTAAAGAGAGGTGATATTAAAAAAGGAGATACTTTGGTGGAAGCTACTAGTGGTAATACAGGAATAGCGCTGGCTTTTATAGCTCGAAATTTAGGACTAAATATGGTGTTGCTTATGCCAGAAAATTCAACTGAAGAGCGTGTTAAAACAATGCGTGCTTATGGAGCTGAAGTAGTACTTACACCATCAGATATAGGTATTGAAGGATCTAGGGATATGGCTTTTAAATTAAGAGATGAAAAAGGATTTATAGTATTAAATCAGTTTGAAAATGATGATAATTGGAAAGCACATTATAAAACCACTGGTCCAGAAATTTGGAGAGATACTCAAGGACAAATAACGCATTTTGTTTCGGCTATGGGAACTACAGGCACCATTACAGGAGTTTCAAAATATTTAAAGAGAAAGAACTCTAACATTACTATTGTTGGAGCACAACCCACAGAAGGTTCGAGAATACCAGGAATACGTAAATGGTCGCCTGCATATGTTCCAAAAATATTTGATAGCTCTAATGTTGACAAAATTTTAGAAGTAAGTGCTATAGAAGCAAAGTTAATATCTCAGCAATTGGCAACCAAAGAAGGTGTTTTTGCCGGGATGAGTAGTGGTGGTGCTGTTGCCTGTGCATTAGAAATAGCTAAGAAAATAAATCATGGTAATATTGTTGTAATTATTTGCGATAGAGGAGATCGTTATCTCTCATCAGATTTGTTCCTTTAAATATTTGTTTTTTATACTATGATATAAAAAATTAATTGTGTTACTTTGCATTGTTCATTAATATATTGATTGTTATCACGAAAGGCAGAGGGAATAGACCCTATGAAGCCTTAGCAACCCTTTATCTTTAAAGAAGGTGCTAAATTCTACAAATTATTTTAATGCTAATTTGACAGATAACCATAAGTAATTTCTCTTACTTTTCGGATGACATTTTGATTACAAACTTCAATAATGTCAAGAATTTATTCAGAAATAGAAAAACGTATTTTAGTGCTAGATGGTGCTATGGGTACTATGCTTCAACAGTATAAATTTACTGAAAAAGATTTTAGAGGAGACCGCTTTGTAGATTTCCCTAATCCTTTGCAAGGAAATAACGATTTATTGTCAATTACCCAACCAGAAGCTATTAAAGAAATACATCATAAATATTTTGATGCTGGGGCAGATATTGTAGAAACCAATACCTTTTCAAGCACCTCTATAGCTATGGCCGATTACCAAATGGAAGATCTGGTATATGAGCTGAACTATGAATCAGCTAAAATTGCTAAAGAAGTTGCAGACAAATTTACTAGAGCCAACCCAAACAAACCTAGGTTTGTTGCAGGTTCTATAGGACCCACAAATAGAACAGCAAGTTTATCACCCGACGTTAATAGGCCAGAATATAGAGCGATTACTTTTGAAGAATTGAGAGTTGCTTATAAACAGCAGGTTGAAGCATTAATAGATGGTGGCGTAGATATATTGTTAGTAGAAACAATCTTTGATACGTTAAATGCTAAAGCAGCATTATTTGCTATAGACGAGGTAAAAGAAGATAGAAATATAGATGTGCCTATTATGGTTTCTGGAACTATTACAGATGCCTCAGGTAGAACCTTATCTGGCCAAACTGTTGAAGCTTTTCTGACTTCTATTTCACATATTCCTTTGTTGTCGGTAGGGTTTAATTGTGCTCTTGGCGCTAAACAACTACAACCATACTTAAAAAGATTGTCTAGAGCTACTAGTTTTTACACATCTGCGCACCCCAATGCAGGTTTGCCAAATGCGTTTGGAGCGTATGACGAATCACCATCACAAATGCAAGAATATATAGAGAGTTATTTAAAAGATAATTTAATAAATATTATTGGAGGTTGCTGTGGTACAAGTCCTAAACATATTAAAGCAATTGCCGAAGTAGCTATGAAGTATAAACCAAGAAAAATAAAAGTAGAAGTGTAGATGATGAGAGAAGAAAAATACTTAAGACTATCAGGTTTAGAGCCATTGGTTGTTACGCCAAATAGTAATTTTATCAATGTTGGTGAGCGCACTAATGTTACAGGATCTCGAAAGTTTCTTCGGTTAATTAAAGAAGAGAAATACGATGAGGCGTTAGAAGTTGCACGTGATCAGGTAGAAGGAGGTGCACAGATACTCGATGTTAATATGGATGAAGGCATGTTAGATGGTGTTTATGCTATGACAACATTTTTAAATTTAATTGCATCAGAACCAGATATTGCTAGAATTCCTATTATGATTGATAGCTCTAAATGGGAGATTATAGAAGCAGGATTACAAGTAGTACAAGGAAAATGCGTGGTAAATTCCATAAGCTTAAAAGAAGGTGAAGAAGAATTTATACGACAAGCAAAACTGGTAAAACGTTATGGGGCAGCAGTAATTGTGATGGCTTTTGATGAAGTTGGGCAAGCAGATAATTACCAACGTAGAATAGAGATTTGCGAGCGGTCGTATAACTTATTGGTGAACATTGTCCACTTTCCCGCACAAGATATCATTTTTGATCCAAATATTTTTCCTGTAGCAACAGGAATGGAAGAGCACAGAAAAAATGCACTCGATTTTTTTAATGCTACCAAATGGATACGTGAAAATCTACCTTATGCCAGTGTATCTGGAGGTGTAAGTAATGTGTCTTTTTCTTTTAGAGGAAATAATACTGTAAGAGAAGCAATGCATTCTGCATTTTTATATCACGCAATAAAAAGCGGAATGAACATGGGAATTGTAAATCCTACTATGTTGGAGATTTATGATGAAATTCCAAAAGAATTATTAGAATGTGTAGAAGATGTTTTGTTAGATAGACGCGATGATGCAACAGAACGATTATTAGATTTTGCAGAAACTGTTAAAGGAAACAAAAAGCAAGATGAAGCTAAAGTTTTAGAATGGAGGTCTAAACCATTGCAAGAAAGAATTACGCACAGTTTAGTAAAGGGAATTGATTCTTTTATTATTGAAGATACAGAAGAAGCAAGAGTTGCTTCCAACAAACCGATAGAAGTTATCGAAGGACATTTAATGATTGGGATGAATGTTGTTGGTGACCTCTTCGGAAGCGGAAAAATGTTCTTGCCTCAAGTAGTAAAATCTGCTCGGGTAATGAAAAAAGCTGTTGCTTATTTACAGCCTTTTATTGAAGTTGAAAAAGCTGGAAAACAAGAATTTGCAGGTAAGATTTTAATGGCAACGGTAAAAGGTGATGTGCACGATATTGGTAAAAACATCGTATCTGTTGTTTTAGGCTGTAATAATTATGAGATTATAGATTTAGGTGTAATGGTACCACCAGAAAAAATTATTGAAGCGGCTAAACAAGAGAATGTAGATGTTATAGGATTAAGTGGTTTAATTACGCCCTCATTAGATGAAATGGAATATTTATCTAAAGAAATGGAGCGGAATAATTTTGAGGTGCCGTTATTAATTGGTGGGGCAACAACGTCTAAAGCACATACTTCTGTAAAAATTGCTCCAAATTATTCGAATGCTGTAGTTCATGTGAATGATGCTTCGAGAGCGGTAACGGTAGTTGGTAATTTATTGCAAAAAGATAATTTGATATACAAAAATCAGGTTAGAGAAGAATATGAAGAGTTTAGAAAGAAGTTTTTAAGTAGAACGAAACGAAAGGAATATATTTCTATTTCTGAAGCTAGAAAGCGTAAGTTTCAAATAAATTGGGCAGATACAAGAATTGTAAAGCCAACTAAATTAGGAATTCAAGTAATTCAAGATTTTGATATTTCAGGGTTAGAAGCATATATCGATTGGAGTCCGTTTTTTAGAAGTTGGGATTTACATGGTAAATATCCAGATATTTTAAATGATACAGTAGTTGGCAAGCAAGCAACAGAATTGTTTAAAGATGCACAAGAATTGTTGCAAAAAGTATTTTCTGAAAAACTATTAAAAGCCAAAGCTGTTTTTGGTTTGTTTCCTGCAAATACTATAAATGATGATGATATTGAAGTGACAATCACAGATTGTCATGCTGAACTTGATTCAGCATCTCATAAGAATAAGATAAAATTCCTAACGCTACGCCAGCAATTAAAAAAACGTGATGGAATACCAAATCATGCATTAGCAGATTTTATTGCACCAAAAGAAACCAAAATTCAAGATTATATTGGTGCTTTTTGCGTGTCAACAGGTTTTGGAACAGCAGAATTAGCTGCCAAATTTGAAGCAGAAAACGACGATTACAATTCCATAATGATAAAAGCTTTAGCAGACAGATTAGCAGAAGCTTTTGCAGAATATTTGCATAAAGAAGTAAGAACTAAACATTGGGGATATGCTTCAGAAGAGAATTTGTCTAACAAAGAATTAATTAAAGAATCCTATAAAGGTATTCGCCCTGCTCCTGGGTATCCTGCCTGCCCAGATCACCTAGAGAAAAAGAGTATTTGGCAATTATTGAAAGTAAAAGAAACTATTGGTGTAGAGTTGACCGAGAGTTTAGCTATGTGGCCCGCAGCAAGTGTTTCAGGATATTATTTTGCTAATGAAAACGCAAAGTATTTCGGGCTAGGAAAAATAACTCAAGATCAAGTTGAAGATTATGCGAAGAGAAGAAAAATATTAATAAATGAGGCCAACAAATGGTTAAACCCTAACATTAACAATTAAAATGAAAGTCGTAGAACATATTCATAATGCAAAAGGAAAAACACTATTTTCTTTTGAAATATTACCGCCATTAAAAGGGCAAGACATACAGTCAATATTTGATAATATTGACCCGTTAATGGAATTTAAACCTCCTTTTATTGATGTAACATATCATAGAGAAGAATATGTTTTTAAAGAACTCGAAAATGGTCTTTTAAAAAGACAGGTAGTAAAGAAAAGACCAGGCACTGTGGGTATTTGTGCAGCTATTCAGAATAAATATCAAGTAGATGCGATACCTCATATTTTATGTGGAGGTTTTACTAAAGAAGACACCGAAAATTTTTTAATTGATCTCGATTTTTTAGGAATTGATAATGTGATGGCACTGCGAGGAGACGCCGTAAAAAGTGAAACATATTTTAAACCCGAAAAAGACGGACATACATATGCATCTGAATTAACATCACAAATTCAAAATTTAAACAATGGAATTTATTTAGATAAAGAATTGCAAAATTCTTCAAAGACTAATTTTTGTATTGGAGTAGCAGGTTATCCCGAAAAACATATGGAAGCCCCAAGTTTTGATAGTGATATTCATTTCTTAAAAAAGAAGATCAAGAACGGAGCAAGTTATATTGTCACTCAAATGTTTTTTGATAATAAAAAGTATTTCGATTTTGTCGATAAATGTCGTACTGAAGGAATAACGGTTCCAATTATACCAGGATTAAAACCCATTGCTACTAAAAAGCAATTAAATCTAATACCACATAGATTTAAGGTAGATCTCCCTGATAATTTAATAATGAGTGTAGTTAAGTGTAAAGACAACATAGCTGTTAGAGAAGTAGGTATAGAATGGTGTATTGAACAGAGTAAAGAATTGATAAAAGAAGGAGTACCATTATTACATTACTACTCTATGGGAAAATCTAATAATATTAAAGCA
The DNA here is from genome assembly GCF_056591795.1 of Maritimimonas sp. 2210JD6-3. NCBI lineage: Bacteria > Pseudomonadati > Bacteroidota > Flavobacteriia > Flavobacteriales > Flavobacteriaceae > Maritimimonas > Maritimimonas sp. 2210JD6-3. The sequence continues at coordinate 67,241 of NZ_JBWQOJ010000009.1, forward strand.
ATAGCCCAGGCCGTTTTTTAACTTTGTAAGGAAATAACTTTTTTGCATACTATTATAAGCGAAAGTAATGCAACGTTTTAAAAAAGGAATAATAATTGCTTACTTTTGTGTGAGTAATTAATTGAAAATAAAAATTTAAAGATTTATAAAATGGCATTAGAAATTACAGATGCTACGTTCGAAGATGTAGTATTGAAATCAGATAAACCAGTATTGGTAGATTTTTGGGCAGCTTGGTGTGGACCATGCAGAATGTTAGCTCCTACAGTTGAAGAATTAAGTGCTGACTTTGATGGTAAAGCAGTAGTTGGTAAAATTGATGTAGATGCTAATCAAGAGTTTGCAGCGAAGTATGGTGTTCGAAATATTCCGACTGTTTTAATATTCAAGAATGGTGAGATTGTTGATAAACAAGTTGGTGTGGCGCCAAAGAATACATACGCAGAAAAATTAGAAGCTTTAGTGTAATTTTTCTAATTAATAATACGTTAAAGGTTTGGCTATTGCTAAACCTTTTTTTATTTTGTATCGGTTACGAAATTTATGAAACTTTCTGAGCTTAAAAATATAAAAGAAATAGGCAATTTAGAATTGCTAGCCAATCAAGTGGTTGAAGGTTTTATTACTGGAATGCATAAGAGTCCTTTTCATGGATTTTCAGTAGAATTTGCAGAGCATCGTTTATATAATAAGGGCGAAAGTACGCGTTATATAGATTGGAAATTATACGCCAAGACAGATAAGCTTTTTGTAAAACGTTACGAAGAAGAAACGAATCTGCGTTGCCATATTATTGTAGATAATTCAGCTTCGATGCACTACCCAAAATTAGAGAGTTTTTCAATAGATAAGTTAAATAAGATCGGTTTTTCTGTTATTGCCTCGGCAGCCTTATTAGAAATTCTAAAACGCCAACGAGATGCTTTTGGATTGAGTATTTATGCAGATAGCAATGAATATTTTGCTCCTGCAAAAGGAAGTGAGCGGCATAGAAGGATGTTGTTGAATAATCTCGAAGAATTATTAAAGACAGATTCGAAAAAATCGACAGCTACATACAAGGCGTTGCATGAAATTGCTGATAAGGTACATAGGCGTTCAATGATTTTTTTATTTACAGATATGTTTCAAGCTGATAAGAAAGAAAGTGAATTATTTAAAGCACTTCGGCATCTAAAGCATAATAAACATGAGGTAATTCTATTTCATACATTTGATGCGAAGCATGAATTGAACTTTGATTTTGATAATCGCCCTAAACAATTTATAGATGTTGAAACTGGTGAATCAATAAATCTCTATGCAGATAGTATAAAAGAGAATTATAAAAATGCTATTGATGATTATTTTGAAAAACTAAAGTTGAAGTGTATGCAGTATAAGATAGATTATGTTCCAGTAGATGTTAATAAAGGCTTTGATCAAATACTAACGGCATATTTAATTAGTAGGAGAAGATTTATATAAAAAAGCTATAAAAAGTTCTTGTAGATTTAAAAAAACAGGTTATATTTGCAACCGCTAATTGAGCAACGGTCTGGTAGTTCAGCTGGTTAGAATACCTGCCTGTCACGCAGGGGGTCGCGGGTTCGAGTCCCGTCCAGACCGCTTAAAGGACTTTTAAAAAGTCGCAAAACCTTGTAATTCCTATGATTTACAAGGTTTTATAGTTTTGGGGCAATCATATAATTTGATATGATTTGCATCTAAAAGGTCACAAATCGTCAACATATCTTTTTTGAGACCAAAAATGTTGACAGATTAGTGTAACTTACTCAAAATTAGTATAGTTGATTTGACTTTCGTCTATCGATGTTTAACCATTAAAGACGACAGCTATGCGTACTTCATCAACATTCTCTGTTCTGTTCTGGATATATGCTTCCCGAGCGGTAAATAATCAAACAAGCCTCTATTTGAGATTGACCTTAAATGGTCAACGTGTCAACATTAGCCTTAAGCGCAAGGTCAATGTTAATACTTGGAATAAGAAAACACAAAGGGCAAATGGTGCGGGAAAGGTTTCCAAAAACCTAAACCTTTATCTCAATGGTCTTGAAGCAGACATTTATGGTATATATGATAAACTCAAATCCGAGAAATCGGTATTTGATGTTCAAACCATTAAAGACAATCTACTTGGTAAAACCAAGAAGCGTTTCACATTCGAGAACCTAATAACCTATCACAATGAAAAGATGAAACACAAACTGCACCCAAACACTTTAGGTCATTATAAGACAAGCCAACGCTATATGCTATCTTATGTAGCATCTGAATATGGAAAGAAAGACATTAACCTCAATGATTTAAGTTTTGAATTTATCATCGGTTTTGAAAATTTTTTAAGAACCTATATGCCTGTAAATGGACAAAGCCCAATGGGTAATAATACTGCTATGAAGCATATTAAGCGTTTAAAGCGTATGGCTACCCTTGCCTATAGAATGGAATGGATGGAAAGAGACCCTTTTGTCAATTTTAAAATCAAGACAGAGAAGAAAGAACGAGAATTTCTCACGGCAATTGAATTGGAATCTATCGAGAATTTGACATCAAATCTTCAGCGATTAATTGTTGTCAAGGATATTTTTGTCTTTAGCTGTTATACAGGTATCTCATATAGTGATATAATAAATCTAACTCCCTCGAATATCACTTTAGGTATAGATGGTAAATTTTGGATTATGTCAGAAAGGATTAAAACAGGCATACCTATCAAGGTACCACTTTTGCCCAAGGCTTTAGCTTTAATTGAAAATTATAAAGACCACCCTAGAACTGCTCACCATGGAAGCCTTTTGCCCAAACTATCAAATCAAAAATTAAATAGTTATCTAAAAGAGGTTGCAGATTTATGCGGCATAAAAAAGAATCTCACTTTTCATATGGCACGGCATACTTTCGCTACTACTGTGACCTTGGGTAACGGTGTCCCTATTGAAACAGTCTCAAAATTGCTAGGTCATACGAAACTGACCACAACTCAAATTTATGCTAGGGTAGTAGAAAAGAAGGTGAGTGAGGATATGAGTAAACTGCAGTTAAAACTTTCCTAAACAGACTAAGCAAATTAAAATAAGTACACAAAAATAACATACTTAAAAATTCAACTTAAAATGCAACTATCGATAATAAAAACCAAAATTTGTAAATCTTCAACTAAAAGTGGACTAAATCTGGTTTAAAGTTAAGTGATGGTTTTGCTATCTTCAAGGCTAGCCTTGAAGATAGATTCATTAACCTTTAAAATGACTTAAAATGACAAGGAAAAAGAAGTCAACTGAATCAATCGTAAAGGACATCAAGAGAAAGACAAGACGAAAGTTCTCCGCGGAGGAGAAGATCCGTATCGTACTGGAAGGACTCAAAGGGGAGGAATCGGTATCGGGCATCTGCCGGCGTGAGGGCATTTCCCCTGCCCTGTACTATCGCTGGAGCAAGGACTTCCTGGAAGCGGGCAAGAAGCGTTTGATGGGCGATACCATGCGAGAGGCCAACACTGACGAGGTAAAGGGCCTAAGGGGCGAGAACTCACAGCTCAAGGAAGCGGTGGCCGAACTGCTCTTGCAGAACCGCGTACTTAAAAAAAGTACGACTGGCTTAGGGTAAAAAGGAGGAAGTATATGCGTTTTACCCAGAAAGAGAAATTTGAGATCATACGGCTAGTTGAAACATCCGAGATAGGCGTGAACAGGACTTTGAAGGAAATAGGATTGAACAAGAGCACCTTTTACAACTGGTATTCAAGATACCGTGAAGATGGCTTTGACGGGCTTGCACCGAGGCATAGGCCCCGCAACACCTATTGGAACAGAATACCCGACAAGGTGCGCTCGGAAGTAGTGGAAATGGCCCTGGACTTCCCCGAGGAATCCTGCCGTGGGGTGGCCTGTAAGATGACCGATGAGCGGGAATATTATATCTCCGAGAGTAGTGTGTACCGTATCCTGAAGTCCCATGGACTGGTTACGGCCCCTGCGTTCGATATGATGGCCGCCTCGAAGGAATACAAGGACAAGACCACAAGGATACACCAGATGTGGCAGACCGACATAACCTATCTGAAGATCATCGGGTGGGGATGGTATTACCTATCGACCATATTGGACGATTACAGCCGTTATATCGTGCATTGGGAGCTATGTCCCTCCATGAACGCCGAGGATGTAAAGAGAACCGTCCGTCGGGCATTGGACAAAACGGGCCTCCCGGAAAGCCCTAGGCCCAGACTGCTCTCGGACAACGGGCCCTGTTACATCAGCAATGAACTCAAGGCGTTCATCGAGAACAGGGGGATGAAACATATCCGGGGCAGGCCCAACCATCCCCAGACACAGGGAAAGATAGAGCGTTACCATCGTTCGATGAAGAACATTATCAAACTGGACAATTACTATCTACCGGGCGAGCTGAAAGAACGATTGAGAGAGTTCGTGGACTATTACAACAACAGGAGGTATCACGAATCTCTGGATAACCTCACGCCATCCGACGTGTATTTTGGAAGGGCGAAGACGATATTGAAACAGAGAGAATCGATAAAAGAAAAAACAATGCTAAAAAGAAGAAAAGAGCATCAAAGATAATTATTGAAACTATAACTTAACTTTGGGCTGGGACAGTCCACATTCGTTTGAAGACGTACACAATGTTAATTACATATTTCCTTCTATAGAAGATATTTCGTTTTTTTTCAATTGCTAAATGCTAATAATTCTTCCTTAAGAACCTATGTTAAGGCAAATACTCAAAAAATAAAGGAGTTCCTGAAAGACAAATTAATTGAGAATAGAAATTTAGATGTAATAATCTCTAATCTTAAAAATGAAATCAAAAAGGATATCGAAACCGTTGTAAATTTTTTAAACTCTGTCTTCAATCAGGATGACTTAGACTATAAATCTTCCAATCCAAGAGACATTAGAATATTCTTTGAGAGCGATGATAATTTGACAAAATTAAAAGAGGAGTCATTCATTTTGGGAAATAAACTTGAAGAATTGGATAGTTATCATACTTTTTTATTTAGATATGACAAATGGCTAATAGATATGGATGTTTCATTGTCAAATACTTTAAAAAATATTGCTAGTGAGCATAAAAATGATTTGAAAAAAATGATGGCAATATCAAAACTTCTGATGGACTAGATTATTTTCTCTTATCCAAGCTATCTTTATCAAATGCAATCAAATTAAACAACTGGCGCATTCGGGAACGTACCCGGTTGCCATAGCGTTCCTCCAACTCTTTAGCATTGAGGTTGGTTGTGGCGTGGGTCAGGATGCTATGATTTAGGAACAGCTCGTAACGGGAAAGTAGGATTTCGCCCATTACATTGCAATCCTTTCCAAAATGCCTTCCGGTTGGTTCTACACCCAAATCATCAAAAGAATAGAATTTTTTGTCGCCGTAGGCTTCAATTATTTTGTAGCCTATGTTGTTAAAGGCAAAAGCAATATTTCGGGTTGGGATAACCTCATAAGGCTTACGGTGTGGCACAATGTGGCGTAACAGCTTCATTAAACTGGTCTTGCCACACCCAACAGGACCGGAAAGTAAAACACCTTTGTTGATGTCAATGTTTAGCTTTTTACAATTTGCTTCATCCCTGATAAAATAGTTGCAGAGCTTGAACAGAACATCTCGGTCTTCCTCAAAGATTTTAAACTTTTTACCAAATAACAGTTTTCCCTTGGCATTGAGATAAATAAGCATTTTATCGAAATCGTATAGTAGTTGATTGTTTTTTAGTTCCCCTAATTTGTATTGGACGCTGCCCTCGGTAATGATATGTGGTTTGTGAAGTTTCATAAGGGTTCATTATAATTCTTATTGGAACTCGTCTTTAGGTTGTCCGTATTTTGGCTAACTGCGACCAAAGTTTTTTCTTCTTTAAGCTCGTCCGCTTTTAACATCCAGTTACGAGCTGTGGCGTGCCAATTGACAATTTTTGTTTTACCACCAACTTTCCAACCGATACCTTGGTAGTGGTTGTAAAATTTTTTGGCCTCCAGTTCTGGCCAATTTTCTTTTTGAAAAAAATCAATGACTTCATTTTCATTTTTTGGCTGGTCAAGTTTAGTATCATTTGTATTGTTTTTTCCTGTTTGATTATAGGTACCACCGCTTGTCCATTGCTTGTCCCGATATTGATACGGCTCGGGTACAGAGCTTGTCCATCACTTGTCCCAAAATTGAACATCTTGATTTTACTGCAGTGAAATGGGTTGTGCGAGGGTGCGTACAAAAGGTACTTCCAATGGTGAAGTTCTTTGATGCAACGATGATACGTTGTTTTTGAGCCTATTTTTGAATACTGCATTACTTCCTCACGATTGATATGGAAGGCTTCCGGAAAATGATAATTGTTCCACAGCTGGAACAAGGCCACGTACAGACTAATATGCGTGGGATTTAAACGACTGTCTTTCGAGAATTGTAAGAAGACCGCGTTGAGATGCTTGATATAATTGACTTGCTCCAAAACACATTATAGTTTGTTATGGATTCGGTTCTTTTGCATCACTTTCATTATCTCTTCGTAATCGTAATAAAGTACACCGCCCACCTTGGTATAAGGTAGCGTTCCGTTGATTCGTAGATTTTGAAGCGTACCAGGGGAAATTCCCAAAAGTTCCCTGACTTCGGGAGATTTCAACCATTTTTTGGGAGTATGGCTGGATTGGTTGTTGAGCAGTTCTTTGATGTCATCGAGCAGTTCCATTTTGAATTCCCGGAGGTCATCTGTTGTAATAATATTTGCTGGCATAGTAAAACGATTTAAAAATGGTAAAGCTGCCAAGGTTGTTCATTTTTAAATGACAGCTTTACCCTGATTTGACTTTCGTTTTACAAAATTGAGGGCTATTGTTGAGATTTTATCAGAGCCTGAACCGAGTTCGGTTATTTTTTTAAGCTATTGATTTTGATGGGTTTTGACTTGTTTTGAACTGAAAAACGAGACAGGAAATAGTTAAAATTGGTCAATATTTATGTAAAGAATCAAAACCGAGTGTGAACCGAGTTCGGTTTATATCCTACTTATCCAAACCATCTTCTTCGTCCATTTTATCCAATAATTTTTTTCCTGTTTCTTCAAAGAATTTTATGCGGGAGCCTTTTCTGGATTTTAATTCGTTGTAAGTACGGGAATGGTTTCCCTTGGGAACATCCAAAATTTCTCCTAGAACCTCAATGATTATCTTTACATCAGCACTTCCATTGTTGATGTACCCCATGGCCTTAAGACCATAACCCAACTCTACAAAGGCGGCGTAACTGCCTGTCCATTTTAAGGCTTCCAATCCTGCCTGATAAATTTTATGGTTTAACATCTCTTTCTTTTTATTTATATAGTTGGCATACAGGGTCAAGCCTTTGATACGTGCCCAAATTTCATCATGGGAAGTATTGAATATGGAATCTTTATAGTATGGATAACTTTTAACGATTGGATTATTGTTTAGGTTTTTTCGGGTAAAATAATGTTCGTCGAAATGGGTATAACCCTGTTCCATATAGAGTAGGAACTCGGTATGTCGTGAAAGGAACTGATTGATTTTTTTGGTTTGTTTGGCCAGAAAAGCGAGCTGACGCTTCATATCGGATTTTGGCATACGAAGTTCACAAGACTTTACCTCAGTATAATAGATGAGGTACTTCATCGGTTGGCACTTTATCGATTTGAAAAAGCTGATCTCATCTTGTAGGGTTTTAAAATCTCTTTTTGCTACGTATTCCTTGAAAGCATCTAAAGCCCACGATGCTGCTCGAATTCCAGCATTGGCTTTTTTTAATTGACTGACTTGTCTATTTTCTAATTCAGATATTTTCTCATTGAACTCATTTATTATTGGATACATAAAACATATTCTAGTAATTTAATTCTCATCTTGGAATATGTTGGTTAGTTATATTAGGTCAAGATCTGATCAATTGAACATTTAGAGATTAGCTCTCAGTTCTTTCAGAACATTAGCTGCATACTCTGCAGTAATGTCCCTCTGTGGCATTCCGAACATTTCATAGCCCACCATAAATTTCTTAATTGTGGCCGAACGCAAAAGAGGAGGATAAAAACTCATGTGCCAATGCCAACCCTTGTGTGCTTTGCCATCGACAGGAGCCTGGTGGATACCTCCTGAATATGGGAAGGGGACATTGAATACCTTGTCATAGATTCGGGTAATGGTACTTATCGATTCTGCAAAATTTTTCTTTTCTTCAATAGTCATTTCCGTGATATATTCCATGGCGCGTTTGGGAACGATCATCGTCTCGTAGGGCCACACGGCCCAAAAGGGCATCAGTACCACAAAACCTTCGTTCTCGTCAATCACCCTTACTCTAGCTTTTAACTCTTGGTTCAGATAATCCTCCAATAGCGACCCGTCTGATTTCTTACTGTGCAAGGCGAAGTTTTTGGTCTTCAGTTCTATCTCTAACGGAATCGTCTCCTGCGCCCATATCTGTCCATGTGGGTGTGGATTGCTACAACCCATGACAGCCCCCTTGTTCTCGAATATCTGCACGTTATTGATAAAATCATGGGATGAAAGTTCCCTAAACTCTTCCTGCCAGGTTTCTATCACTTTCTCAATCTGGTCGGTGGCCATCTGTGACAATGTCTGTGAGTGGTCAGGGGAAAAGCAGACGACCTTACAAATGCCCCTTTCGGAGTGGGCCTCCAAAAGTCCATCCTCTACACTTCCACTTTTTGCCTCAGGCAGTAAGGCCGAGAAATCATTGGCAAAAGTGAAGGTGTTTGAATAACCTGGATTGGTCTTTCCATTGGCACGCTGGTTTCCCGGGCATAGGTAACAGTTAGGGTCATAGCTTATTCCTTTGATGGTGGAACTTTCTTCCTGCTTTCCTTGCCATGGCCGTTTGGTACGATGGGGCGAGACCAGTACCTGGGCCCCTGTCATCGGGTTCTTTCTGATGTGTGTATGTTGTAAAAAAGTGTTCATGATCGTTTTATTTTAACAGTCTTGATTTTATTTGTTGGATTTGATAAGGCGGTGAATGGTTCGTTGATATTCTATTAAGCAAAGCTTTTACAGCCTGTTTCCCTAAATCCCCTGCACGTTGGTCGATAATAGAAAGATGGGGATATCCCGAAAGTGTTTTCAAACGTTTGCCACAAAACCCAACAATGGGAATCTTGGATGTTTCCGTTATTTGATCATTTCCCAATATATCCAGCACCTCTTCTGTTGTCGATCCATTGACACAGATAATGGCATCGACTCTTCCTTGTTCCAATAGGGTTTTTAATTTCTTTCTGAAAATGATCTGTTCCATGGTACGAACTGCTTTAATGTTCCTCCCAAGGTTATTTTGTAACATGGCCATCCTATAACCATAGTACCTGAGTTTTTCGATAGGTAGCTTTCCCATAAGTGATGTAAAAACAATACGTCTGCATGACAAATTTTGTATCAGGTCATTACAAGCCCTACAAGTACTATCATAATCATCAGAGACTACCTGATCCTTGTCAACGGATTCATAAAACCTGTCCACATAAACTATGGGTGTTTTCCCTTTATCCCATTTATTGAAGTGATGCGTACTTTTAGCTATTTGTGTTTCCCTAGCTATACATGCGACTATACCTGCTACCGATCCATCGCTCAATTGGGACAGGCACTGTACTTCCTTTTCAGTGGAATCATTCGAAAACAGTACCAGCATTTTGTAACCCTTAGCGGCCAATGCCTCTTCTATCCCAGACAATAGTTTTGCATAAAATGGGTTCAGTATTGTTGGTAAGAGCACTCCAATGACCTTTGGGAAACCCCCGCGTAATGATGCGGCAAAAAAATTACGCTTGTAGTGCAATGCCTCTGCCACTTGCCGTACACGCTCCTTGGTATCTTCACTTATCTCGTGGTTATTCGACAAAGATTTAGAGACTGTGGATACGGATACGTTCAGAATACGTGCCAGTTCGCGCATGGTGACTTCCTTTGCCATGTCATTTCTTTTTTTCGTTATGGTAATGCTGTTCCCATTGCCAGGAATCGGCGATCATGGTCTCCAGTCCTCGTTCTGCCTTCCAGTTTAATTGCCCATTGGCCTTGTCAGCATTGGCATAGAGTTCGGGAACGTCACCTTCTCGTCGCTTAACAACTTTATAGTTCAATGGTTTCCCTGTTACCTTTTCAAAGGTCTCAATGATTTCCATTACCGTATAGCCCTGGCCTGTTCCAAGATTGAACACTTCAAAGGTTGATTCCTTTTCGCTCTCTATCAAGTAATCCATGGCCTTTACATGTGCCATTGCCAGGTCGACCACATGGATATAATCCCGAATTGGGGTACCATCTCTGGTTGGGTAGTCATTGCCGAAAACCTGTAACTGCTTGAGCTTTCCCACCGCGGTCTGGGTGATATATGGCATCAGGTTGTTGGGAATGCCTTGTGGTAGTTCGCCCATCAGCCCTGAACCATGAGCACCTATGGGGTTGAAGTATCGCAATGATATGGCCTTTAAGTTTGTTGAACGTGCTACGTCCTCCAGAAGTTCTTCGCCGACCTTTTTGGTATTGCCGTATGGGGAAAAAGGGCGCTGGGTAGGCGTATCCTCATACAAAGGCAACTGTTCCGGAAGTCCGTACACCGTTGCCGATGATGAAAAGATAAAATTAGAAATGCCATAACGTTGCATCCCTTTGAGCATATGGAGCATACTTTTGAGATTGTTTTCATAATACATCAAAGGTTTTTCTACGGATTCACCGACGGCCTTGTGGGCGGCAAAATGGATGGTACCCATAGCATCCTGGTGTTCTCTGAAGAATCGATCAGTGGCATCCTCATCTTTCAAATCTAGTTTATCGAAAATAGGCTTTGTACCCGTGATCCTTTCTATTCGATCAATGGTATCTGCTGAGGCATTCGAGAGGTCATCCACTAATACTGTTTCATACCCGGTCTGTATCAATTCTACGGCAGTGTGGGATCCTATAAAGCCACAACCCCCCGTTACGATTATTTTTTTATTCATTGTCAATTAGTTTTGCACCATCGCCCAACTGTACATAAATGAGCGATGGGTTTATATTAAATGTCTTTTGATAGTCCCCACAAAGTTGTTCCAGTTGTTCCTTCGAACCCTTGCGTACCAGATTCAGGGTACAGCCCCCAAAACCACCGCCCATGATACGCGAACCTATGACGACTCCAGATTTCCGGGCTGCATCCACCAAAAAATCGACTTCGGGGCAGCTTACCTGGTATTCATGTTTCAAGCCATGATGGGTGGCATACATCAATGTGCCGAACGTGATGAGTTCCCCTTTTTTCAATGCCTGAAAGGCGGAAAGTACCCGTTCGTTTTCCCTGATGACATACTGTGCCTTTTGGAACTCATCCTCCATCAGCACCCCCCTGTGAGAAAATAAGTTGGCCTCGCTCAGTTTACTGACATTGGTCACTTTAAGTTTGGTGGCTACAGATTCGCAGAGTTCCCTCCGTTCATTATAGGCCGAGCCGGAAAGTTCATGGTGTACATGTGAATTGATAAGCACCAGTTCATGGTCTTTAAAATCGATCTGAACATAGTTGGCCTCCAATGTGCTGCAGTCCAGCAAAAAAGCGTGGTCTCTACGACCGAACATCGAAGCATACTGATCCATGATACCGCATTGCACTCCCACAAATTGATGTTCCGCTTGTTGGGAAATCAGTATCATGTCCTTTTTTGACAGTCCCAGTTCGAAAAGGTTGTCCAGTGCCATGAGCAGACTGTTCTCCAGAGCGGCGGAAGAGGAAAGCCCGGAGCCTATGGGGATATCCCCACCAAAGACCAGCTGAAAGCCCTTTATTTCATGGTCTCTTGCCTGTAACTGACCGACTACGCCCAACACGTAATTGCGCCAACCTCCTTTTGGAATAGGCCTGACATCATTGATATGAAACTCGTAGTACTCATCAGCATTTAAAGCATAGGTCATGCATTTGTCTTGACCATTCTTTGCTACAGCCGTAATGATCCCTTTATCAATAGCCGCAGGGAAAACATATCCGCCATTGTAATCGGTATGTTCACCGATCAGGTTGATACGCCCAGGGGCAAAAGCCATTACAGGTTCGGTGCCAAACCGGTCTATAAAATCCTTTTGTATGTCCTTTAAAAGCTTCTTGTCCATCATTGTGAAAAATAGATATAGATGGTCACTACAAGAGCACAGATTCCCAGTCCAACCCATTTCACATGTGTCCATGGTAGAATGTCCACCTGTTGGGTATATATTTGATTGTAGGCTTCCTTACGAGGCCGTAATTTCCCTATGGATAGCATGAGTAGCACATTCAGCACAAAGAGCAGGGCCATCATGTGCAGATAGTGGGGGAATGCTTCTTTATAGATGAAACTATCCAATAGGATATAGCCCAAGTAGAGTACTACACCCGTTATTATACCTACCTTGGCAGCCAGTGCAGGCACCCTTTTGGTTAGGTAGCCCACAACAATGATGGTCAGGATTGGGATGCTGTAACAGCCATTAACTTTCTGCAGGTAGCCGAACAACCCATCTGGTGCATTGGCAATAAGCGGAGCGATGCACATTGAAAACAGTGCCAGTACTATACCAAAGGTTTTCCCAATGCGTACAACCTTTATTTCATTGGCCGTTTTATTGATATGGGTTTTATAGATGTCCATCCCGAACAGGGTCACCGAACTGTTGAGTGCCGAATTGAACGAACTCAATATGGCACCGAAGAGTACGGCCGCAAAAAAGCCTACCCATACTACCGGCAATACTTTCTTGACTAACATGGGATATGCCTGGTCTGGATTGTCGAGTGTGTCACCGAACATGTGGAAAGCTATTACACCAGGCAAAACGACTATCAACGGACCTAATATTTTTATGAATGCCGCCAAGAGCAATCCCTTTTGACCTTCCCTCAGGTTCTTTGCTCCCAAGGCTCTCTGAATAATAGCTTGATTGGTGCCCCAATAAAATAATTGTACCAACATCAATCCCGTGAAAATGGTACCGAAAGGTACCGAAGCCTTTGAATTGCCCAGCGAATTGAATTTTTCAGGATGTGCATCCACCAAAGTGGAAATGCCTTTCAGGATGCTTCCATCACCTACGGCCATTAGGCCAAAGACAGGAATCAGCATACCGCCAGTTAATAGCCCTATGGCATTAATGGTATCCGAGACCGCCACGGCCTTCAAACCACCAAAAATGGCATAGATACTACCTACGATACCAATACTCCAGACTGTAATCCAAAGGGCAGCTGTATCGGAAACGTCCAATAGTTCAGGAACATTGAACATACTGCTCAGGGCCAATGCACCGGAATATAGTACGATAGGAAGCAAAACAATCATATAACCGCTCAAAAAGAGTGCAGAGGTAATGGTTTTCGTGACAGTGTCATAGCGTCTTTCCAGAAATTGGGGCACAGTGGTAATCCCCCCTTTTAGATACCTTGGCAACAGGAATAGAGCTGTTACTACCATGGCAATGGCGGCCAGGGTTTCCCAGGCCATAACGAGAATACCTTCTTTATAAGCTGCCCCATTTAATCCCACGATCTGTTCGGTGGACAGGTTCGTCAACAAAATGGAACCAGCTATGACGGCAGCGGTAAGACTTCTTCCCCCAAGGAAGTAACCGTCCGATGTGTTCTCATTGGTATTCCTGCTCTTTAGGTAAGAAATAATACCCACCAGGGCCGTAAACGCTAAAAAAGCCAGTAGTTGCATAATTTTATTCTTTTATAGCCTGGTCAATAGTCAAATCTTTTAGAGAAGGAATTATTATATCTGGTTTAAAAGCGTAATCTGGTAAATCTTCTTTCTTGGTTACTCCTGAAAGCGTCAGAATTGTTTTGTATCCCAACTGAACTCCTCCAATAATATCAGTTGACATAGTGTCACCGACAACAATAGTTTCACTGGCTTCCAATCCAAGATGCTTTCTCGCTGAACGCATCATCACAGGACTTGGCTTGCCAACGGAAAAGGCCTGTTTGCCGGTGGCTTCTTCCAACATGGCAACGATGGCCTTGATACCTAAATTATTCCAACCCTTTTTCTTTGGGGAAGGATCCAGATTTGTAGCTATTAGCTTTGAGCCTGACATTATCATATCGACAGCTTGATTGACCATTTCAAGGGTGAAGTTTCGTCCTTCTCCAACCACTACAAAATCGGGGTTAGAGTTAACCATGGTATATCCATGTTGGGCCAAACTGGTTATTAGTCCACCTTCACCCAAAACATAGGCCGTTCCCTTAGGTTTCATAAAAGCCAGAAACCAAGCTGTGGCCATAGCACTGGTATACACATTAGCCTCTTTTATATTGATTCCTAATTTAGCGACCTTGTTTACTACATCAATAGGGGTTCTTTGACTATTATTCGTCATAAATAGAAAAGGAACCTTCCTTTTCTGCAATGAGGAAATGAATATATCCGCCCCTGAAATCAACTCTTCACCAGAGTAAATGACGCCATCCATATCGATTAAAAATCCTTTTTTCATATTCTTAATAATTCTATTTTAATAATTTCTGGTACCATATTTATTTGTTTGTTGGGTGCCGTTCTCAACCAAGTTCAACCAATCATAATTTTTCACATGAAATACCTGTAACCCTGTTTCTTTTGCGTGATTAATATTTTCAAGTGAATCATCGACAAATAATGTTTTGACTGGAATTACATTACTATCATTTATTACAAATTGAAAAGTTTTAATATCGGGTTTTCTCATACCTATTTCATGGGAATAGTATGTTTTTACAAATAGTTCATTGAAATGATAACCATATTGTTTTTTGAACTCGGATAAAAATTTGTGCTGATGGATACAATTGGTATTGCTCAGCAGAAAAACACGGTGCTTGTCTTTCAATCCCTTTAAGAAATCGATTCGTTCTTTGGGCATGCCCATTATCATGGCATTCCATGCCTTTCTGATTTGGGTCAGTGAGATTTCCTGGCTGGATATTTTCATGAGTTTCAATAAGAAGTCAGATTCTGAAACCCTTCCAATTTCAAAATCATAAAAGAACCGGTTTGTATAGTAATGTCCTGTTTCGTTTACGATATCGGTTATGCCTAAGCATTTAAAACCTTCAATGGTCCTGCTGACATCCAAATCCATGATGACCCCGCCCAAATCAAAAATGATATTTTCTATCGTATGTTTTATTGTCATGCTTTAAGTTTTTTTCCATGTTAATAATGCAAACAGAACTGAAAGAATAGCCGCACCTATCCAGAAAACTGTAATGGTAGAAAAATCATAGACCGTTTCTCCATTGACCACGCTTTTATTGCCCTCTATCATATAGCCACTGGCAATGTCCTGGATGCCCGCTGCGGCATAGCTCATGATACCCACCATGCCCAATGCCGCACCGGAGGCTTTTTTTGAGGCTATATCCACAGCCATCAAGCCGCCCAGGTAGCATATCAAAGCCCCGATTGCCAACCCAAATATGACCATGCTCAGGGCATCAATCCACCAGACACCTTTAGGCCCGAGTAAGAACAATGAAAGTCCTGCAATGTTCATCAATCCATATAGAAAGGCAGGCATATTTCGATGGCCCTTAAAAAACTTGTCCGATATAAATCCCGAGGAAGCCGTTCCTACTATACCACAGACCGCACTTATGGCCACCAAGGAGTTGGCTTCGGTAAGCGTATAGTCTTTGGCAGCCTCAAAGTAATAAGGCCCCCAGCTGTTCACCGCATAGCGGGAAATGTACATAAAGCCACTTGAAAGGGCCAACAGCCAGATATAGGGATTCCTTAAGGCCAGTTTCTGCTCCTGCCAGGAGGAAGTTTTTTTACTGGTGGTCTCGGGATTTACCGATGGCAGCCCCTTGCTTTCGGGACTGTCATGGAAGAAGAAGTAGATAAGAATGGCCCCTGCAATACCGATGAGCCCCGCGGCACGGAAGCCCCAACGCCAGCCAAAATAAGATACCACTACGGCCGTAAGAATGTAGGTCAGTGCCTCACCAATATTATGACTGGTACTCCAAAAACCGTAAAAACTCCCTCTTTCTTTATCATTGTACCACCTTGACAACGAAACCACACTTGATGGTGCGCCCATGGACTGTACCCAACCGTTCACACCCCAACAAATGGCAAAGAACAGGAACAAGTCGGTAAAACCCATGACCATATTGGCCAAGGCAGACACCAAAAGCCCTAGGCTCATGAAACGACGTATGTTGCTGTGGTCTGCCAGAAAACCATTGCTAAACTTTCCCACAGCATAGCTAAAGAAAAGTGCCGAACCGATGATACCCAATTGGGATTCGGTAAGTACGCCGCTATCTACTATGGGTTTTTTGACCACATTGAGACTCAAACGGCAGACATAATATAACCCGTAGCCTATGGTGGCCGAGAAGAAGACCTGCCATTTGAGACGTTTGTATTTTTTCTGTTGCTCCGGTTCACCACCTGTGGGCGTGACCGGGGCTGATTTTTTGAAATAATGTAGCATAACTTTTTAATTTTAATGTTTGGTGGTCAGAAGAAAGAAAAGCGCAGTTTCCTGCGCTTTTCGCTTCAACTAATTCAAACTAACTAACTCAAATTACTATTTATGAAGTCGTTTTTTACGCAAATAGTCCAATAACAATTGGGGCCTATCCGTTTGTATCATGTTCACCCCCTTATCAATGTACCATCCGTAGATACTATCGGTATGGGTCAGTGCCATATCATCTTCATATCCCGCATTTAAACTTTCCCAAAGGGAATTGACCCAAACACGGCTACCGTTCATTTTTATGGCATCAAAGCGTTGCAATACCTTAGAGGTATCTTTTGAAAATACGATCTCGAAAGCAACGGGCGTATGTCCATGTTGATACTTCTCGATAATCTCCCACGCATCCTTCTGTTTGTCAAGGTTGACGATGGGCATAAAGACGACCGAATCCAATTTATTACCAAGGTCTTTCCTGACTTCATCGTATGTTTTGTCATAGGCCTTAATGACCACTTGTTGTACTGTACCTGTCTCCTGCATGATTCGATAGGCCTCATCGAAATATCCGTAGCATTTATCCAGGTTTATTAAAATTTTACCTTTCGCTGCCTCCAAAGCTTCCTTTAAAGTTGGTATTCTATGGTGAGTAGTGTGGTTTGCCCCATTCTTCAGATTTAATACTTTTAAACTGTCTAATGTCCATTCTGAGACCAACCCTTTACCTGTTGTTGTTCTGTCTAAAGTTTTATCATGAATCACTACAAGTTGATTGTCCTTGGTTTTACGAACATCAATTTCAACCATATCCACCCCCATTTCAATACAGTTTAGAATGGCTTGTAAAGAATTCTCGGGTGCGTTGCGCCAATCGCCACGGTGGGCGATGACCATAATCTTTTTATCGTTAGCTTCGTTAAGCTTTTTTTTTAACATGGATATGTCAAGCGGTGCTTGTATATTTTCATCCTGTATAGTATGTAAAGGTTCAGTATTATGTTTTTGTTTACATGAAGCAAAGACAGTCATTATTAACAATGAGACTTTAAATGTTCTTTTTATATAATTATTTATCATAGTGTTAAGTGTTAGTTCTTTGAAGCATAAAAACCATATCTCTCCTTCAGGGAAAAGGAATTATCTGGTTTTAGGCTAATGACTTCAAATTCTTCGCCTTTTGGATACACCCTTATAAAGAAATGCCCTTTTTTATGTTTATAGATTTTATCAATTTGATTCCCATATTCATTTTTTATTTCATCTCCAATGAATAATGCAAATACATCCGCATCAGTTCTTAGAAGGTTCTGCTGAACATTCTCGGAAAAATGTGGGTCGTGAAGACTTTGATGTGCAATGACCTGTGGTCTCAACTTTTTCAGGAACAAGGCATTGGAAGCGTCTTTATATCCATGATGATTCAAAGTCATAGCATCTACTTCCCCAATTTGTGTCATCATCTCGGATTCCACATCATAATCAGGGTAATCGTCAACACCAGAAGTGTCACCACCCGCATAATAATCAAAATCACCATATGAGATTTTCAAGACAAGACTAAGAGGGTTTTCATTGTAATATCCAAACTCGTTTACAAATGGCGGATGAAATTCTAACACTTTTGTATGGGTCTTTTGCCCTTTCCAGATTTCATTATTGACCTTTATATTTTGAATGCTGAATTCAGGATAAGACTCTGGGGAGTTTACCATTATAATTTGTTGGTTGCTGCCCCCTAAAAGTTTTTCAACGACTAAACCATCTTGTTTTTGATGCGTTTGAATATATCTGAGATAATTTAGAAACGTGCTGTCCTTTTCATTTGGTTTATGAACCTTTTTATTTCCTGGTTTAAGTCTTCTGTCAACAGGATAATCATAATTGGGATAGTCTCTGTCTATGAGTTTCTTGATGGGCACTAATTCTCCCACTTCGGTTATCCCGGTCAGGTAAAAATCTCCTTTGTCTGATTTTTTTAACCCATCTCTTAACGAACCATAATGGTCTGGATGAAAATGTGAAATTATAGCATAATCAATAGTGTCTTTTGAAGAAAAGGTCTTTACGTACTTTTGAATAATCTGTCCCGCTGTTAAAGAATCCGATTCGAAGGAGGGGTACAAGGGATATTTTTTCCCAGATTGTGCATCGCCTGCATCATAAAGTAATGTGGTACCGTCGGGAAAAACTGTAAAGGATGCATTGCCTTTGCCTGTGTGAATGAAATGAATGTCTAAATAACCCTTTTCCCATTGCAAATTAGAATTGCTTTTGATATTTAATACACCATCACACCGATTATCAGCTTTGTTTTGCTGACATGAATAAATTATAAGTACACAAATGAATGATATGGTATAAAAAGACCTGTTCAAAGACATTCTACTATTATTTAATGAATTTTGGAAAAGTGAAAAGTACTGCCTAATCTTATATAAGATTAGGCAGTGTCTTAAATTGTATTAAAATTTAAAAGTAGTACCTAACCAAATTGAACCTCCGAATTCGGTATCTTCTATTAACAGGTCTCTGCCTCTGGTGAATCCTCGATTAGCATTTGTCAAATTTCTCCATTCGAAAAACAAGGAAAAGTTATCTGTAAGTTGATAATTTGCCGTTAAATCAAATTGGTTAAAAGGCTTCCAATATTGATCATCATTAATAGGATCGCCAGGATTATTGTCATCAGCATTTTTCACATAGCTTCCAACATGATTCCATGCTAGTCTTGCATCAAACTTATCTTTCTGATAAAAAAGTTGAGAGTTAAGAATCGTCGTTGGCAAGGACTGTATACTTCCTGAAAACTGATCTTTCTCTACTTCACGTTTCCCTAAAAGGTAAGTGAAGTTGCTACTTATTCCAAGGTTGCCGAGGAATCCAGGTAGTTCATCTTTGAAATCACTTTTAATTAAATTCAATTCAAGTCCACTAATATCAACTCCCAATGTATTAAATGTTGTTGTAACTGTGTAACCATCATTGGGATCGATGAATTGGTCAGAATCAATATCATCTTTAATATTTTTAACAAAATATCCGAAAGACAGTAAACTGCTTCTGCCATCAAAATAGTATTCAAATTGAACATCAAAATTATCTGCTTTTCTTGGCTTCAAATCCGGGTTACCTATGCTTCTGGTTTCAGCTGCATCATCAACATTCACAACTGGTGCAATTTGTGTATAATTACCCCTACCTATGGCCTGGTAATAAGCTGCTTTAAGTCGTACCTTCTCAGTGACATCTAAAGTAACATTTAAATCAGGGAGCAAATTAGAATAATTACTCTCTTGACTCGTTGTTACATTTTCATCTCGCACCCCATTTATTTCAGGAATTCTTGTAAAGTCCGTTTTGGTATCTTCATACCTCAAACCACCAGTAATTGTAAAATTATTCCCTTTATACGTGGTCATACCATAAAAAGCTGTAACGCGCTCTTCTATTTCAAATCTACTGCCGAGGTTATATCTGTAAGCTCTATTAAAGTCTTCATCAAAAGCATCTATTCCAGTTGTATTTGTATTTTGTGCAACCCAGTTTTCAAAGGCTACATTATCAAACGTAACCAAACCAACATTTCCTCCGTTAAAATTATCGGTGCTATAAAATTCTAAAGGAAAATCAGCAAATGTAATATCTGGCGCATCATCATTGATATTAACACTCATGTCAATTCTGTTATAAACATGGTCAATATTTCTTGAACTAAACCCAGTTTTAAAACCCCAACCTGTTTCATCATTTCCCATGTCCATATTATAGGCATAGTTTAGTTGTGTTACGAAAGCATTTTCATCATCTCTATGTCCTCTACCACCAACATAAAAACTATCCCAGTTTGAAGCATCTGCATAAAAAGCGGGATTATCAAAATTAAAAGAAATATCATCCAAACTTGACCCAATGGTATAAGACCCTGACAGGTTTGGATCCGAGTTAAAATTAAAGCCACCCCAAGGACCATCTTCACCTAAAAAACCATAGGTATATCCTATTTTGGCATCAATCTTACTTTTACCAAAGTCATAATAGGTGTCAAATACAACATTATCCACTTTATGGTCTATTAAAAAATGGTCATACGCCAATTGAACCCTTCCTGCTGTGAAACTACCACCGTCTGGAGTTACTGTACTTTCATCATATTCTAAATTCCTAAATCTATTTTCTATACGAACCTCATCGTCAGATTTTCTGAATGATGTTCCCGAAATTGACATGTAAAAATTATCATTGGGTTTAAATTCAAGTTTTGCAAAACCACCATACCTTTTTATAAGGTTGTCGTATTGCGCAAAATAAAATCTGTTCGGTACCGGCATTGTTGGATCATCGTTTAGGAAATTGTAGTTTCTTTTAGGGGTCTTAAACTCATCCCTATCTTTTCTGTTAAAACTACCTGAAGCAATAAATCCAAACTGTTTGTTCTTGCCAAACTTATAAGATATTGTAGCATCAGTTCTTATTGACAGACCGTTTTTTGTAGCATTGTTTCTAAAACTTTCTGACCTTGGAATATCATCAAAATCATATTTCCCAACTGTGAAACGTCCATTGGCATAAAAATCATCACTACTATCAAAGGCACTTCTAGTCTCTAAATTGAATACCCCTCCTATGGCATTTGCATCTTGTTCAGCCGTTCTTGACTTATATACCTCTATTGTTTTTATTGCTGACGAAGGAATGGTTTCAAAGTTGGCTACCCTAGAACTTCTATCGCCACTAGGTAAAAACATACCATCTATAGTGGCATAGGTAAAAATTGGAGCTAAACCTCTTACGCTTACCTGAGTTGCTTCATCTTCCTGAAATACTGTGTTTACACCTGGTATTCTCCTTGCCGCATCTGCTGCTGCAAAATCTGGCAATCTACCAATATTGTCCTGACTTAAGAACTCTCCAATTACAACTTGGTTTCTTTTAGCTTGAATAGCTTCAACATTTTGCTTTTTATATCCTTTAAGCACTACTTCATCTAAAGCTGCCGCATCTTCTTGTAGCTGTATATTAAACGTTGTTTGGTTTCCAATTGTTATCTCTGTTGTTTGAAACCCGATGTAAGAAACAACCAGAATATTGGCATCTTCCGGAACGTCAAGGCTAAAATTACCATCAATATCCGTAGTTGTACCTATCGATGTGCCTTTGACCAAAATATTAGCTCCTGGCAAAGGTTGACCATTAGTGTCGGTTACCTTTCCATTTATTGACTTTTGAGTTGACGTTGATTTAACCAGTACCCTTTCTTTTACAAAAATAGTTTTGTTCTCATTTACGGTAAGAATAAAATTACTATCTGATAAACTCTTTTGTAATAATTCATTAACAAGAATGGTTCCTTTCTTAAGATGAACCCTAGGTAAGCCATTGAACAAATCAGGTTTATAGACAAAAGAATATTCTGTCTGTCTATCGATCATATCAAAGATTTCTTCAGCTGATACGGTTTTATCAGCATCGATTGTAATTTTAACATTCTGTGAAAGAAGATCTCCAGTTGAGAAGCCAAAAACGGTTGTGCAAAAGAAGAAAATAAAACTTCTCATAATCCATATTCCCGCACTCTTTCTTTTGGATACAAGTGCGGTTCTAAAATTAATTTTCATAAATTTGAATTTTGTGTTAGTTATTAGATTAATTAATACTTCTAAGGGGAAATGAAGGTTAGTTTGTGAGAATTCCGACCGTCTTCCCCTTTTCTATTTTACCTTGTGTTATTTTATACCATATTTTTCTGTTTTTTTAGTTATTGTAATTATTTTTAATCCTGTTTTAACGATACAGTTTTATCTTTTATCTCATAAGTAATATTACTTGAACTGGTAATCGTTTCCATAATATCGACAATACTTAAATTCTTCTTTAACGTTCCACTGAAAACAGTGTTTTCAAGAGGTACACTTTCAAAAACCACTTCAATCTCATACCAACGTGACAGTACTTTCATGATGTCTTTAAGTGATTTATTCTTGAAACTAAACACGCCTTGTTTCCATGATATTTCACGATAAACATCTACTTCAGAAATAGTAGTACTGTTATTGGTAACATTTAATTTTAACTGTTGGTTTGCAATTAAAAACTCCTTTTTACTCATAGTATTTACTGCTACCTTACCTTCCACTAGTGTGGTAAGCAGATTTGCCTCATCTTTATAAGCCTTTATATTAAATTCTGTACCTAATACTTCGACTTCCTGAGCTTGATTCAGCACTCTAAATTTTGATCCATTGTGTTTGGTACTGGGAGATACGTCAAAATAAGCTTCTCCATAAACCAATTCTACCGTGCGTGCTTCATCATCACGAAATGTTACGGGATATTTTAAACGACTTTCTGAATTTAGCCAGACCTGTGTGCCATCTGACAGCTTTACAAAAAACTGACCTCCACGTGGCGTTGTCAAATAATTATAGGCTATTTCTTTGCCAACAGAATTTGAATTGTATACAATCTGTTTACCGTTACTTCTTGCATTTTTGGTATCATAAGTTTCACCTTTCGTTAATTCAATATCAGATCCATCGGCTAATGTAAGTATGGCTTTATCCGTGCCTGTTTGGATAATGTTTTCTATTGGAGATACTATTTGTACTTCATCTGTTTTAAAGCCTTTTGCATCTTTGGTTAAAAAAGTGAGGACAGAAATAACCAAGGCCACCGTGGCCGCGATACCTATATACCATTTCTTATTAAAAGAATAATTTCTTATTCTATCATTAGAATGGGTTTCTTTTATGTTCTTCCATACTTCACTGAAATCTTCTTTGGATGCGGTGTATTCTTTAAACCGAAATTGATGGATGATTTTTTTTGCTAATGCTATGTCCTCTTGTTTTGCTGGATTATCCAATAGCCAATTTTCCCAAAATAAATTGGTCATATGGTCATCTTCCAATATCCATTTTTGGAAATATGCATCTGATGCAAAATCTTCTGCCGAAAAGAATTTATAAATCTTACCTGTCATAATTCAGAAAGGAACTGTTTATATATAACAGGCAGTTTTTTCAAATTTTACCCCATTGAAAAACAACTTTTTTCAAATTATTTTACAATAAACTGAAATTCAGTGCTTTAATGAGAGGATTTGATTGCGGATTTTAGTATGGATAAAGCTCTGGAAATAAGCTTATAAGTAGCTTTTGTTTTTATATTCAGAACTTGAGCTACTTCTTCATAGGAGAGATTCCCGTGAAATTTTAAATAGATAGCTTCACGCTGTCTGTCGGTTAAGGATTGTAATGACTTAGTTAAGATGAACCGTTTTCTATCTTGTTGCTGATTTTCGATTAGCCTAGTTTCGTGGGATATTTCGAATTCAAAACTTCCTTCTAATGATAAATGCCCCCCTTTTCCTAAAGCTCGTTTAATTTTTCTTTTAAGGCATTTTAGAAGATATGGTTTAACTGATTTAATTTTGATGAGTGTTCTTTGGTTCTTCCAGAATTCTGAAAAAAGTTCTTGTATGCTATCTTTTACTAATTCTTTATTTCCACAGATTTGCATTCCATAATTAAAAAGACTATGAAAAAGCCTTTGATAAACCTCGGCATAAAAGCTTTCATAATCGTGGAAGTTCTCAAATGATAGATGTTTATCAGTATAAATTTTATGCTGATTAACATTGTCAAAATTTTGATTTATATATGTTTTTTTGAGTTTCAAATTAAACAAATGTAACAAATTCTAATTAATGGTTTTAAAAAAACACTAGTTGAGAAGATAAGACTAACCAAAGTTATTATTGCATTTGGTTTTTGATATTAAAGAAACTGTTAAAAGGTTTCATTCACATAAACATCGATTTTACCTCACTATGGATTTTAATAAAATTCTGCTTCAAATCCATCGTTGTAATTTCTTTCGGAGATGGTAAATCCCTTTTTATAACGGGAGGTTTAAATCGTACCTTTTTGTCTTTTCCATCAGCAAATACGACAAACTCTCCCTGCTTCAATCTAAAAAAGATTTCAGCCCTACGTTTGGGCACTTCCCTTTCTCCCTTTGTAATTCGTGCGTCCCATGAGAATCCTGTTCCTTTACTAACACTTCGGGTTGGGTTCTTGACAATCTCAAAGAAACGTTCATAATACTTTGCAGTGTCAGGATCATTGACTTTTCCAAAAAACTGATAGGACAGATTACTAAGTATGGCTTTACTTGCCTTTTCGCCATACAACATATCATTTTGAATTTTATCCTGCATCACATAAATCGTAACAATATCATAGCTTCTCAATGTTGCCGGAATGCGGTGCATGTTAAGTAATCTTATGGTCGGTGCTTCTTCCAGTAGAACAAAAGAAGGCAATTGGTTCCGCTCGCTCAGTTGCTTGGTAATGGTGTGTATTATTGTAGCGATAACGGGTGAAAGGGAAGCATCTTTTTTTGGGTTATTGACCACACAAATAACCGAAGGATTTTCAGGATTATTAATATCAAGTGGAATATCATCCGATGATAGTGTCATGAATATCTTTTTCGTACTTATTTTTTTAAAGGCATTGGCCAATGTGCTTTTTACTCCTGCAGTTTGTCTTTCTGATCCTACACCACTGACAAAAGCATCGGCCATAGCTCTCGAAGTTATATTTCCATTCAGGAATTTTATAAGTCCTTTGGTGTTCAATTGCTGGTATATGGCAATCAAATGAGGGATAGTACAATAGTCAGGATAATCCGTTCTCAAACGCCATATAAGTCCACTGATGAGCCCTTCTACGGCATCTTTAAAGAACCGTGAAGTACTATTATCATCGGACTCCTTTGTTTCCAACAGGTTTTCCAACAATACTCGTGATACTTCATATACGCTTTCTTCATCTGGCAGGTACTTTGGAGCAATGGGATTCACCCTCTGATAAATAGGGTCAAAGGACACAATATAGAATTGGTTTTCTCCTTTTTGGAACATGGGATAGGCCATTTCCGTAATCTCAAAATTCTTATAGTCATGGATGACCCCACAGAACCTATGCTTTTTGAAATGCCCCATTAGATTGTAGATGATACTTTCTGTTTTACCACTGCCTGCCGATGCAATAACCGAAATACCCCTTCGGATATTTTCCAATATCAATTTCTTTCCCCTGGTTTTCATGATGACCCTGTATTCCTTTCTGCTTTGGCTGTTTGTATTTACTCCACAATAGGCATAGATGACCACGTTTATAAATTGCAATGGTAAAACCATTAACATCATACCTTTTAATAATGATTGTAAGTCTACCATGTAACTTATGATGATAGTTGCCAAGACCAGGCATAGGAGTACCATCAAAAATCCCTGCCGAACATATTTATTGAATGCATAGGATATTAGCCCTCCCAAGCTCCATGCTGCTATCAGTATATGCATTGGTACATCTGTCATTATCTATTGTTTAAATACCAATGGAACCTGAATCAATGGCTGTTTCCATGCCTCTTTTGAGCTTCATAAGTGCTTTATAGGCGAGTTGTACCTTATTGGTGGGAATGGTCGGTAGTTTCACACCTGCTTTGTACAGTGTTTTCAATGCAACCTGTTTCTCCGTCGTTGGTAATCCTGCTAACATCGCCAAAAACCGTTTAGGGTCTTTATCCAATGCGTTTCTTGCTTTATAACTTTCTACAAAATTCCGTTTGTAGTTGAATGTTCTGTCAATGGTCTTTTCGGCTGCTTCAAAGAACTTGTCCCTATTAAAGCCCTGTTTTATTGTTTTTCCATTTAGGATGGTCTCCGCTTCCTTATGTTGTGATAAAGGGGACAATTTAAAGGTATTGGTCACGTCTTTATGGCTTAGAATGATATGGACATGATTTTGCATGCCCTCTTTTTTCATGCCCCGAACGATGCGTTTACCATCGACCTTGTGTGGGGCATCCCTTTCTAAGCGGTCTATTTCCTTACGGATGCTTTTGATATTACCTTTGGATTCACCTTTCTCAATCTTTCTTATTTCTTTTTTAAGCTCCAGTATTTTTGTTGCATAGGG
Organism: Maritimimonas sp. 2210JD6-3; assembly: GCF_056591795.1. Classification (NCBI taxonomy): domain Bacteria; kingdom Pseudomonadati; phylum Bacteroidota; class Flavobacteriia; order Flavobacteriales; family Flavobacteriaceae; genus Maritimimonas; species Maritimimonas sp. 2210JD6-3. The sequence continues at coordinate 93,729 of NZ_JBWQOJ010000009.1, forward strand.
TTGGTTTTCTCTGATTTCCCTGTCCGAACCTTTATAGCTGCGTTGTTTTTCTATCTTGGCGTAGTATTTTATATCATCAACGGTGACTGCTTTGTTTCTATGAAAAGAAGCTGCATAATCTTTCATCAGTTCCCTGATGTATCGACGTAGTTTTTCAGGGTCGTTTCCTATGGCTTTTAATTCCCCTTGGGAAGGACTCACCACCATGGAATAGAATTTCGGGTCTTTTTTTTTGAGCTTTGAGGTATTGTGGTCTATTTCCGTGATAACTTCTTCTGGATTTATCTGATCATGGTTTTGGTCAAAGAAATACTCCTGAAGTTTCTCACTTCTTTCCTCATTTTCCTTTTCAAGATAGTTG